>NZ_JBDIVO010000037.1:0-23569 GCF_039794385.1 Methylocaldum sp.
GCGATGCGGGCATTCTGGAAGGCGATCTTCTGGCGGTGCAGCGCACCGACCAGACCCGCAGCGGCCAAATCGTGATCGCCCGCATCGGCGACGAAGTCACGGTAAAACGGCTGCGGCTCGAAGGCTCCGTGGCCTATCTGGAACCGGCCAATCCCGACTTCGAAACCCTGGCGGTCGACCTAGAGCGCCAGGAGTTGTGCATCGAAGGCGTGGTAGTCGGCGTCATCCGCAGCGAGTGGGTGTGATGAACAGCCCAAATGGACTTGATGAACTGCTCCGCACGACGCCGCTTCTGTGGCGCGGCCGCCGGCCTCAACCTGCCGAGAATGCTGCGATTCCCACCGGCTTTCAGGAATTGGACCACGCATTACCGGAAGGAGGCTGGCCTTTTGCGGCATTGATGGAAGTTTCCGTTCCCGCCTGGGGCATCGGCGAACTGCATCTCTTGCTTCCCGCCATGCGGCACGTGCAAGGATCGGGAAAACGCCTGGCCTGGATCGCGCCGCCTTATCTGCCATATGCACCGGCCCTGGCGGATGCCGGCATCGATTTGGGCCGTCTGCTCCTGCTGGACAAGCTCTCGAACGACAAGGACATCTGGTGGAGCGCGGAAAAACTGTTGCGCAGCACCGCCTGCGGCATGGTCCTGGCCTGGCCCCGCAAACCGTCTCCTTTTCCGGTATTGCGCCGCTTGCAACTGGCGGCGACGGAAGGCCATTGCCTCGGTGTACTGCTTTTGTCCGATCTGCCCGCCGGCACCCCGGCCGCCCTGCGTCTTCGCCTCGAAGCAGGAGAGCAAGGGCTTTGGGTTCACATTCTCAAGACGCGCGGCATGCCGGTCGTGAATGCCGTACTGATTGGCGGGGCGGACGATATGTTTCCCAATTATTAATCAGGCCCGTAAATACCCTCCTGGTATTTCGGGCCGCCGCCCAGGCCGGTACACGCCCGGCCTGGGCTCACGCGGCTTGTCGCCGCGCCGGGGCATCCCTGCCCCGGATTAACCCGGCCTATATTTATAGGCCGGGTTAATAGGCAGCATGCAGAAGCAGCCACGTAGGTCGGGAATCCTTTCCCGACGCAGCCGGATGTAGGCCAGGATAAGCCTGTCCTGAGCGAAGTCGAAGGGGCGATAGCCGTTCCCGGCACAATGTTATGTCCCACTGAGTTTTGCCGGACCAAGCGGCCGGGAGCGGATTGGCATGCGCAGCGCCCACAGGGGACGGCACACGGTGTGCCGTATGAAACGCTTTGCTCATTCCGGCCTACAACTCAAACGAAGCTATCGCGCAACGATTCCTTCTTTGATCGACTTATGTAGATACCTCTGCCCGGAAAGAAGGAGCAAATTGGGCAAGAGCATTTTCAGTTCGAATTTATGGTGTAGGGGCGAATGAATTCGCCCCTACACCCGATATAAAAATGCCCTAAACATTGGAACACCCCATGGCTTTGCAGGCTTTTCCGACAGTTCCGGCAGCCCAGCTCACATTGTCGGCCACGCAAGTCTCCGCTACTTCGCAGCCGGCGCCGGCGGCACTTTGGCTGTGCTGTTATCTGCCGCGTTTGCCGCTGGAGGTCTTCAAGCTCGAAGACGACTGTCCCGCCGCCGTATGGGTGGACAGCGGCGGGCGTTCCCTGATTTCTGCCGCCACCCCTGCCGCCGGGGCTTTCGGCATCCATCCCGGCTTACCTACGAACGCGGCCCTGGCCTTATGCGCCGGTCTGCAACTGCATCGCCGCGACGAACGGATGGAACGCGAAGCGCTGGAAAAGCTGGCGGAAGCCGGGCTCGGCTTCACGCCTTGGGTGAGCCTCGATTATCCGGCCGCCCTGGTCCTTGAAATCCGCGGCAGCCTGACCCTGTTCGGCGGCTTGAATGCCTTGACGCAGCGGCTGCGTGCCAAGCTCGAAAACCTGGGCCATTGCAACATTCTCGCGGCGGCACCGGCACCTTTTCCGGCCTGGCTCATGGCCTCCTCCGGGCTGGAGCGGACGGTGGAGAACCCGGCGGCACTCCGCTCCGGGCTCGGCGATCTGGCCATCGCCCGCTTGCCCCTGGAACGGAATACGGCGAACCGGCTCACCAAGGCCGGTCTCCACACCCTGCGCGATCTCTGGCGTTTGCCGCGGGACGGCCTAGCTCGGCGTTACGGTCTTGCCGTGCTACGCCAACTCGACCGAGCCGCAGGGCGGGAAAAGGAAATGCCCGGGCTCTTCCGAACGCCGCCTGTCTTTCAAGCTTATCGGGAACTCGCCGCGGAAACCGAGAACCTGGCTCACCTGCGCCCCGTGTGCGCGGTTCTGCTGGAAAATTTGGCTGCCTTTTTGCGCCAGCACGACGCCGCCACGGACCGGCTGAAACTGGAGCTTTTCCACTTCCGCCGGCCAGCCACGCGCCTGGAACTGAAGCTTCGCTACGCCAGCCGCGATCCGGAGAGAATTTCGATGCTGCTGAGCGAGCGTCTGGAGCGAACGCCCCTGCCTGACGCCGTTACCGCCCTTCGCCTGCGTTGCGGCGCGCTACAACCCTATCGGGCGCACGAGGCGGATCTATTCGCTGCCAAAACTCCGGGCGCTTTGGACTGGGAGACCTTGCTGGAACAATTGCAGCAGCGCCTGGGACGCGATGCCTTGCGCTTTCTGGACACTCCGGCCGATCACCGCCCTGAGTTCGCCTGGAAGGGGGTCTCCGGCGCTCCCGAAGACGCCGTTTGCGATTGGAAGGGCGGCTTCGGTGCTCCTGGAGACGCCGTTTGCGATTGGAAGGGCGGCTTCGGTGCTCCCGGAGACGCCGTTTGCGATTGGAAGGGCGGCTTCGGTGCTCCCGGAGACGCCGTTTGCGATTGGACGCGGAACGAATCGCCCATCGGCTTCGCCATCGGCAAGGAACGCCGGCCGTTGTGGCTGCTGCCCAAGCCTCGACCGTGCGATCCGACCCGTTACCGATTGCTGCCGGAGCGGGAGCGCATCGAGAGCGGCTGGTGGGACGGCGCTTCGATCCGGCGGGATTACCGCGTGGCGGTGAGCCCGGAAGGCGTCCGCGCCTGGATATACCGGGAACTCGATGGGAACGGCGGGTGGTACCTCCATGGTTTCTTTGCTTAGGACTTGGTCGCCCTCAGCGCGATACGCTTTCCTGCCGCTTTTTCTGCAGTTCGATTTCGTAAATGAATTTCTGAAGGCTGATTTCGAAATTTCGGCTGGCGCCGCGGAAAATACACCCCACCCGCTGACCGACCGGAGGGTTAGCCCAGGTCATCGCGACTTTATTGCGCACTTCGAGACCCAGCATCATTTCGCCATGGCCGGGCAGGATCAGCCTGCATTCTTCGAGAATATGCCCGACGGAGAACAAGTCGCCGAGCCGATTGGCTTTGTCGATCAGGGCTAACCCAGAAAGACTGATGTCGGCAATACCGAACTCTGCGGGCATGTCGTCGAGCCTGACCACGCATTTGGCCGGCATGGCTACCGGAATCGCCACCCGGTAGAACGTCCGCTGCTGCCGCCAGTACAAGGAATCCGGAATCGGGGCCGCAAGCACGGTTTGCCCGTTCAAGGTCGCCTCGGTAAGTTTGGTCAGGGCGAAGCGGCACTGGATGCCGTCGACTTGTCCGCGAAATGCGACTTGCTGCGCCGCCAGCAACTGCCGATTGACGCTGGCGTTCTCGCTCAAATCCATGACCACCAATCCTTTTTCCGCCATCACCTGCACGACCGTGGTCACGAAACTCAGGCCACTACCGTCCGGCAGAGTGCTTAAAAGACACTTCTTCGTCTGCATGAGCTTGAGCTTTTCGATGATTTCGCCCCGGCTTTTCAGAACGTATCCGCCTTGACTTTCACTGGTATCGGCTGGCATAGGTCGCAATAGAACTAAGGATCACTTGACATTAAAGCTTAGCAGGGCAACGCACCGAAAAACGTGATCGGAATTGCCTGCGGTTGTTAATCATCCGTCGTTTCGGGCGAAGGCCGCTTCGGCAAAGGCACGTCGAAAACGATATTTTCGCCGCCATTGAGAACCAGGAAGTGCCGTCCCTTCGCGCGGGCGAGCATGGTCACGCCCGCCTGCCGCGCCAGCTCGAATCCCATGTGGGTGGCCCCCGAACGCGACAGCAGCACCGGGATCCCCATTTGCGTGACCTTGATCACCATTTCCGAGGTGAGGCGTCCGGTGGTATAGAAAATCTTGTCCCCGCCTTCCATGCCGGTGAGCCACATGTAGCCGGCGATCGCATCCACGGCATTATGGCGTCCGACATCTTCGACGAAGATTTCGATCTTGCCGTCTTTGCACAGCGCGCAGCCATGCACCGCCCCGGCCCGCTTGTATACCTCGTTGTAATCCCTGAGCGCATTGAAAACGCCGTAGATCTCCGATTGGCGGACGGTCACCTTGGGTACGCGAATTTCGCGGAGCTGGTCCATCAACCGGCCGAACACCGTGCCCTGACCGCACCCCGTGGTGACGGTACGGCTGCCCAGCCTTTCGAGAAAGGCGTGTTCGGTGAGCCGGGTAGTCACCGCGACCGCCTCGGTCTCCCAATCGACCTGCACCGACCGGATGTCGGCGATGTTCTCGATGAATCCCTGGTTGCGGAGATAACCGAGCGTCAAAAGTTCCGGATGGGTTCCGATCGTCATCAAGGTGACGATTTCGTACTTGTCCACATAGACGGTCAGAGCGCGTTCGCCCACCAGTTCCAATTCGCGGCGTTCACCGTACTCGTCGAGCGCGGTGGCGGCATAGCAGGAGGCGCGTCCCGCATTCGTCATTCGGATATCGTAAGGATTGGCCTGAAGATCGATCGGAGCCGCTGCCGTTGCATCCGCCGTTTCCATGCCCTCCAGCGCCGCCAACTCCCCCGGCGTGTTGACGTTGGCGAACAGCTCGGGATGATCGCTGAAATCGACCAAGGCCAGCCTGTGCTGCTCGAGCCAGAGGTCGATCTTCCGCTGACCGCCGGCCAGATAACGTTCCAGGCTGTCCGCCAGGCGGCGTTCAGCCAGCAGGAAAACCGGGTGCAAACGCTCGCCGTCGTGGGCGGCGCAAAGCTCGGCTCCGGTCTCCTGCATCACCCGGCACAGTCTTTCCAGAAGACGCCCCGTCACCAGCGGCGAATCGCATGGCACGGTTAGGACATAGGGCGTTTCCGCGGCACGCATGGCGCTGAGCAGCCCGGCCAGAGGCCCGTCGAAAGTGTCGGTCTGATCGGATATCACGGGATAACCGAAACGCGCGTATGCGTCCCGATTCCGGTTGGCGTTGATCAGAATGTGCGCGGCGACCGAATCCAGGGCTTCCAGAGCGTAGCTCGCCAGTGGTCTGCCTTTGAAGCGAATCAGCCCTTTGTCTTCGCCGCCCATCCGTCGTGCGCGTCCGCCGGCCAGAATCACGCCGGTTATTTTTGCCCTCTCTAAAATCATGGTGATAAGCTAAAAATCGAGTTTTGATATGTTTCTATTTAGTGTATGCGCTTATTTCTTGGTTCGATTGTCGCACTGCTGCTGATTATCCTGCCAGGGTGCTCCGCTCCGAAGAATCCCGAACCGCTCTACTATCAAGCCGAGACTACCAAACCTTATCAGGACGTTCTGTCCGAGTTGGAGCTCGCGATCACCGAGCGGAATTTCCGCATCACCGGCCACAACAAGATCGGCAGCGTGATCCGGGAGCGCGAGAACATCAGCTTCCCCGATTACGACACCATTCAGTTCTGCAATCTCACGCTGGCCCGCGAGATGCTGGAAATTTCGCCGGAATCCGTCATCTACATGCCCTGCAATGTGGCCGTCCGTTCCGAGAACGGCAAAGTTATCGTGACCACGCATTTGCTGCCGACCCGTTCGCCTAACCCGAAAATGAACGAATTCGCTCGGCAAATGAACGAAAAGCTCAAACAAATCGTGGACTTTGCGGTGGAAAACTGAATTTCACAAATTGCGCCTTCCGCTTTCGCTGCACTATCATGTAGCGATTTTGAGACAGGCTTACGAGAACGATTGAGCATGAAAATACCCGCTTTTCCCTTGAATATCCGGTGGCCCGCAACGGCCGCCGTTCTGATCCTGGCAGCCGGCTGCACGTCCGCTCCGCCCTCCCCCGAAACAGAAGCAAAGGAAACCAACGATTTTCCCACGCTGGCCAGGGTCGAATATGTCCTGCAATGCATGCAGGAGCATGGCGGCCAGAATTACAACAATCTCTATCACTGCACGTGCAGCGTCGACAAGATCGCGAGCCGGATGAGCCACGATGAATTCGTCCAGGCGCAGACTTTCACCTACGGATTCAGCATGGCCGGCGAGCGCGGCGCGGAATTCCGCGATCCGCCGGAATCCGCGAAACTGCGCGAGAAGTACAAGGAAGCGAAGAAATACGCTCAGGAAGCTTGCTTTCCGGCGGGTGCGGATAAGGACGTGAAGAAATAAGGGGGACAACAAACTCCGTTTCGGTGGGTTACGCCCTTCGGCTTCGCTAACGCTACGCTCAGGGCTAACCCACCCTACCAAGTCGTAGGTCGGCAATCCTTTGCCGACAAGGACTCTTAAAACATATCCTTCCGCCGGCGCGTTTCCGCAAACACCTCCAAGGGGTCGGCGTTCATCATTCCCAAGTTGCTCCGGATTTCCTCGCTTTCGGGGCGGAGGAACGGATTGGTCGCCAATTCCTCTTTCAACGTCGAAGGAACCGTAGGCTTGTTCTGCCGCCGCAGATCATCGACTTGCGCCATCCGTTGCTGAAGCGCCACATTACCGGGCTCTACCGTCAAGGCGAATCGGCCGTTCGCCTGGGTGTATTCGTGGGCGCAGTAAACCCTGGTCTCGGGAGGCAAGGCGCGCAGCTTCGAGAGCGAGCGCCACATTTCTTCCGGCGTGCCTTCGAACAACCGTCCGCATCCCAGGGCGAACAGCGTATCACCGCAAAATAGCGCATCGGCCCCGGCGAACCAGAACGCGATGTGCGCACGCGTGTGTCCCGGAACATCGAGCACGCGAGCCTCGGAGCTTCCAACTTTCAAAACTGTCGTCTCGCCCACGGCTATATCGATACCTGGAATGCGCTTGAGGTCCCGCTCCGAACCCACTATCCGGCAGCCCGTCCGCCGCTTGAGCTCAAGGTTGCCGCCCACGTGATCGCCGTGATGATGGGTGTTCAGGACATGAGTCAGCGTCCATCCGTAAGCGGCGAGCGCCTCCAAAACCGGATCGGCCTCGGCGGGATCGACCGCCGCCGTCTCGCCGGTTTGGCTGTCGTGGATCAGGTAAACGTAGTTGTCCTTGAGTACGGGGATTTGAAGGATTTCCAGCATGATGCGTCCTTATCTGCCACCGGATAAATACCGGGCGATATCCTCTTTCGAAAAACCGATCTTGCGAGCCACCCGATCCGCGTGGCTGACCCTCGAAATGCCTTCGACCACCCGGTAAGTCGGCTGCTCGTTCTTGAACTCGACCTGCCTCGCCAATCCGATTTCTTTCTGCTGATAAGCATCGACCAGTTCGTGGTTGTGGGTGATCAAAATGGTGTTGCTGCCTTTCTGATAGAACCCGTCCAGGATATTCATGGAAATCTCGATCTTTTCCTCGTGGGTCGTGCCTTCCGAGAGTTCGTCCATGATCACCAGGCTTTTCGGCGTCGTTGCGAGGAAAATGTCCTTGGTCCGCTTGAGTTCGGTGCCGAAGCGCCCTTCACCGTCGGCGAGGTGGCTGATTTCGGGGACCTGGTAAAAGATGCGGTCCGCGACGGTCAGTTCCGCTTCCTGAGCCGGCACATAGCATCCGATTTGCGCGAGCAACTGGCTCTGCGCCAGGGTTTTACAGAACGCCGTCTTGCCGCCGCTGTTCGGTCCGGTGATGAAGGTCAGCCGCGTGTTTTTCAGGCTGATGTCGTTGGGCACGTAGTCGGGATTGTCCTTGCTCAGCACCGGATTCCGCACGCCTTTGAGCACCAGCGAATGGCGCTCGGCCTCGACGATCTTGGGCAAGACCACGGAGTGGTGGAAGGATTCCTTGAGGCGGACGAAGCTCAAGAGCTCGTCCAGCTTGCCCAGCGAATCCAGCGTGTTTTGCACGTCCTCGGACCGTTTGAAGATGTCGCGGAGCGGATAGATGCAGCCATCGCGATCGAAACCGCCGACGATGGGGATGTAAACGAAGCTGATGGGAAGCAGGAACAGCCAAAATACCGGCGCGATCGAAACCGCCAGATCGAGCAGCAACGGCACGAATTCCAAAGTCAGCACCAGGAGGATGGCCGCGACCGCGAGCCCCACCGGCTTGAACAGTGACGGCCGAAAGCGGATCGCCGGGGTATACCAGGGTTTCTCCGCCTTGGAGCGGACATCTTTCTCGGTCCGGTACACCGGCCCCTTCATCAGGGCATAGGCGCGCGAATGGGCAAAGCGCCGCAAGTCGTCGATCAATAGGCCCAGGTACTCGCTGTTCGGCTTCGGAAACCGGTTTGCCGCCTCCACCAGATTGAGCATGAACCGAGTGCCTTTTTTATAGGTCTCATAACCGTAGCCCTCGATTTCCAGCTTGTGCGCGGGCGAACTCATGAGCCCCATGAACGTGCCGAATAATAAACCGTAAAAGTCATCTTCCAGCGACTTCGCCTGTTTGATCAGGGTTTCCAACGAGTCTCGAAGCGCCTTGTCGGATTCGATTTCCCGAACCGCGTCCTGCTTGGCCCGGATAAGGTCCGCCGACGCCAGCGGCTGGACCAGCGAGCGATAAAGGGTTGCCTGACCGGTGATCGTGGCGGCGTGATTGATGCTGTCGAACAGCTTATCGACTTCGATGGCCTGAAACGTCGAAACATCGATGACACCCTCTCCGGTTGCGCCCGGCGCGGCGGAACGAACGACCGGCGGTTCCTTGGAATCGGATTGCAGAAGAGTCTGGTATAGGGAATTCATGGAGCGAGGACCTGGCAATGATAGTTCGGCGCCTAACCTACACCTTAGCGGCGCCCGCTTCAACCTGGAAGGAAACGGGGGCGATACCTATGTTTCTTAATGACCCTGTAATGTCTCGAACAGTGCCCATGATCGACTCGACCATCGATTCAGCATAAAATTTCACACATTTTTCACGAAAATCCGTCCGTCTTCTGGCAACGCTGACGAAAAAGAAGTTTCATCAACCCACGCGATCTCGACAATCATGACCGATCACTCCGTTCGCTCCGATACGGGCCTAAGCGCCGCATCCGTTTTGACCCTAGGCATATCCGGCTTTAACTATGCTGATTTGTACGAACCGGAACGGCTCAAGGACTTGTCAGACGTCTTCGACGCAACGGTCCGCAACCACGATCCGGCCCTATTCGCCGAATTCGAGCGTTATCGCGCATGCCAAGGCGAAGGCATGCCGCCCGAAAAGATTTCGGATGTCCTGGTCAAAATGGCGCCCTATGTCGGTACTTTCGTGGCGCGGCTGTTCGGCGTATCGTCCGAACGGGACACGCAAATACAGGCGATCCGCGACGAGTTCGACAGCATCTTCCTGTACCGCAACGAGATCGTCGGGAAGGTCGCGGGACTGTTCAAGAATCAGGCGCTGGAAAGCTGGAATATCGCCGGTATCCAGGCGGACTTCGAGTCCTTGCTCCGAATCGCCGAACCCGTGTTGATCGAATCGGACCGGGAAAAAGCGGTTGCCGTCTTAGGCGCACGCTTGCACCGCTGGCATCAAGATGCGTCGGTGAGCGGAAGGGAAATCGCCGAATTGCGCCGTACTCTTGCCACCGATCCGGATACCGAGGCGCGCTTTGCCGGTCTGCTGGGCAAGAGCGACGAAGACCTGGTGAAGGCGCTGCTGGATCTGGTCCAACGCTGGACCTATGCAGCTACGCAAATTCCCGAGCTCAAAGCCCAAGTCCAAGGGTGGGCCAGCTTCAAGTTCCCGGCCAAGACCGATTTCAATCATCTGGTTCATCACGAGACGCGCTCGGCGGACGGCTACAGCGTATGGGCGGCCCCCGAGGAACACCACAGGAGGCGCGAAGGATTCGGCCTTACCGATCCACGTTTTCCCGAACGGCGCGTGTTGTACGAAGTCGACCACTGCATTTATTGCCACGACCGGGATACCGACTCGTGCTCCAAGGGCATGCGCAACAAGAAGGACGGCACGTACAAGACCAATCCGCTCGGCGTGACCATTACCGGCTGCCCGCTGGAGGAAAAGATTTCCGAGATGCACGTCGTCAAGCGTCAAGGCGACAACATCGGCGCGCTGGCGTTGATCACCATCGACAACCCGCTCTGCCCCGGCACCGGCCACCGCATCTGCAACGACTGCATGAAGGGCTGCATCTATCAGAAAACCGAGCCGGTCAATATTCCGCAGATCGAGACCAACGTCCTCACCGACGTTTTGTTCATGCCGTGGGGCTTCGAGATTTACAGCCTCCTGACCCGCTGGAATCCGCTCAACGTCAAGCGGCCGTACGCCCTTCCCTACAACGGCAAGAACGTGCTGGTGGCCGGCATGGGGCCCGCCGGCTACACGCTGGCTCATTATTTGACCAACGAAGGCTTCGGCGTGGTCGGTATCGACGGCCTCAAGATCGAACCGCTGCCCAAAGACATCGTCGGAGACGAGACCCATCCGCCCCGCCCCATCCATGATTTCCGAGAGTTGTACGAGGATTTGGACAAACGCATCATGCTGGGCTTCGGCGGCGTGGCCGAATACGGCATCACGGTGCGCTGGGACAAGAACTTCCTGAAAGTCATTTATCTGACCCTGTTGCGGCGTCACAGCTTCCGCTGCTACGGCGGCGTGCGCTTCGGCGGCACTCTCACGATCAACGAAGCCTGGGATCTCGGTTTCGACCACATTGCCATCGCTTCGGGCGCCGGCAAACCCACGCTCATCGACATCAAGAACAATTTGATTCGCGGCATCCGCAAGGCGTCGGACTTCTTGATGGCGCTGCAATTGACCGGGGCCGCCAAGGAGTCGTCGCTGGCCAATCTGCAAGTGCGCCTCCCGGCCGGCGTGATCGGCGGCGGCTTGACCGCCATCGACACCGCCACCGAGCTTTTGGCCTACTATCCGGTGCAGGTCGAAAAGATCATGCAACGCTACGAAAAGCTGTGCGCCGCCTTCGGCGAGGAAACCGTACGCGCCCGCTACGACGAGGAAGAATTGCTGATCCTCGACGAGTTTTTGGGTCATGCCAAGGCCGTGCAGGCAGAACGCCAAAGGGCACAAGCCGCCGGGGAAAAGCCCGATTTCCTCCCCTTGCTGAATGCCTGGGGAGGCGTCACGCTGTTCTACCGCAAGGGCATGAAGGATTCACCCGCTTACCGGCAGAATCACGAGGAAATCAAGGAAGCCATGGACGAAGGCATTCTGCTGGCCGAGGGCATGAACCCGCTCGAGGCCCTGGAGGACAAATACGGACATCTCCGCGCCGTGCGCTTCGAAAAACTGGAGGAACAGGATGGCCGCTGGCAAAAAGCCGGCAACCTCGAAGTCCCGTTGCGCAGCCTGTTCGTCGCCGCGGGAACCTCGCCCAATACCATCTACGAATCCGAGCATCCGGATTCCTTCGAGATGGACCAGAAGTTCTATCAGCGCTACGAACCCAATTGGCTGAGCGAAATTCCGGAGCTGGAACCGGTCAAAGACACCGCCGTTCCCAAGATCGGCAAGCCTGCGCCGTTCACCTCGTACCGCCGCCACGGCAAGTTCATCACGTTCTACGGCGACAACCACCCGGTCTATGCCGGCAACGTGGTGAAAGCCATGGCCAGCGCCAAGGACGGATATCCTTACATCGTCAAACTGTACGAAAAGGAGCTCGCCGCGCTCGATCGAGCCCAGCAGCCCCAGCGCCTTGCGAATCTGCGAGAGTTCCAGCACAGGCTCGACGACATACTGCTGGCGCGTATCGTAGAAATCAATCGGGTCACCCCGAACATCGTCGAAGTCATCGTAAGGGCTCCGCTGGCCGCGAAGCACTTCTGCCCGGGCCAGTTCTACCGCGTTCAAAACTTCGAAGCGCTCGCACCCGTCGTGGACGATACGGTGCTGGTCGCCGAAGGCCTGGCATTGACCGGCGCCTGGGTCGACAAGGAACAAGGCCTCATATCCCTGATCGCTCTGGAAATGGGTTCGTCGTCCAAGCTCTGCGCGATGTGGAAGCCCGGCGACCCCATCGTGGTGATGGGGGTCACCGGCGCCCCCACTGAAATTCACGCCGGGCAAACGGTCCTCCTCGCCGGCGGCGGCCTGGGCAATGCGGTGCTGTTCTCCATCGGCAAAGCGCTGCGCGCGGCGGGCAGCCATGTCATCTATTTCGCCGGCTATCGGAAGCGCGAAGACGTGTTCAAGATTCGGGAAATCGAAGCGGCCTCGGATGTGGTGGTCTGGTCGGTCGATAATCTCCCAGGAGCAGAGCCCATACCGCCGCTGCGCCCCCAGGACAAAACCTTCGTCGGCAACATCGTCGAAGCGATGCTGGCTTACGCGAAGGGCGAACTGGGTCCGACTCCGATCCACATGGACGACGTCGACCACATGATCGTCATCGGCTCCGACCGCATGATGGCGGCGGTCAAAGCAGCCCGTTACGGCGTCCTCCAGCCGTATCTCAAGGCTCATCACTCCGCCATTGGCTCGATCAACTCGCCGATGCAGTGCATGATGAAGGGCGTCTGCGCGCAGTGTCTGTGCAAGCATGTGGAACCGGACAGCGGCAAGGAGTATTTCGTGTACTCCTGCTACAACCAGGATCAAGACCTGGACCGGGTCGATTTTCCCAACTTGTACGCACGCCTGCGCCAGAACTCGGTACAGGAGAAACTGTCGACGATGTGGCTGGACTATCTACTTTCGAAAAACGGCGATCGACGGGTAGGCTGAAAAATTTCCAAAGACGAAAGCATGACAATATCCGGAAAGTCTTTTACCATTGACGCCCGTTGACTGCATGGACGGCTTTACGCCTTTCCTCGATCGACGCCATCGCAGGAGCTCGCGACCTGGAAGCTTCCGCGAAACGCGGTATGGCAATGGCGGCGTATGCATCAGCACTCAATAAGCAATCGTGACATTTGTTTGGTTATTCCAGGAATAGCCAGAGGAGAACGCAAGAGAATGAAAATGAACAAAACCTTAGTTCTGGGCGCTTTGTTGTTGACCGGCACGATGGGTAGCGCCATTGCCGCCGAAAACGCCGCTGGCGTAAAGGAATTCATGGTCAAGACCGTCCAGACCACCAAGGAAGCCCAGGCCGCTGCAACCGCTGGCGACAAGGACGGCTGCCTGTCTGCCATCAAGCAGACCAAGCAGAACTATAAGGAAATCACCGGCGACGCGGCTGGCAAGCCCTTGCAGGACGCCATGAAGAAGGTTCGGCAAGCCCAAGACCTTTGCGCAGCCGGAAACACGTCCGAAGCCGCACCGCTCTTGAGCGAAGCCGCCGCCGCCATGGAAAAGGTCAACGCCGGCATCAAATAAGATGCCTGCAACCTGTCTGTCTTGAGACAGGCTGGAAGTATAAAAGCAGGGCGGCAACCGCCCTGCTTTTTTTTGTGCCCGGCACTCAACCCATCGCCCCTACTAAGGCTTCGGCGAACTCGCTGGTTTTCACCTCGCGTGCGCCTTCCATCTGCCGTGCAAAGTCGTAAGTGACGATCTTCTGGCCGACAACGGCACTATAAGCGTTTTCTACCGTTTTCGCGGCTTCGTGCCATCCCAGGTATTCAAGCAACATTACCCCGCTGAAGAGCAGTGAGCCGGGATTAGCTTTGTCCTGGCCGGCGTATTTGGGCGCGGAACCATGGGTTGCTTCGAATACGGCGATGAAATCGCCGATGTTGCCTCCCGGCGCAATACCAACACCTCCTACTTCCGCCGCGACCGCATCCGAAAGATAATCGCCGTTCAAGTTGAGCGTAGCGATGACGTCAAACTCTTCGGGACGAAGCAGCATCTGCTGGAACATGATATCGGCGATGCGGTCCTTGATGACGATCTTGCCATCCGGCTGTTTGCCGCCATGGAATCTGTTCAATTCCTCTTCGGTGATGGTCTGACCGGCGAACTCCGTACGAGCGAGTTCGTAACCCCAGTTCCGGAACGCGCCCTCGGTGAATTTCATGATATTGCCTTTGTGCATCAAGGCAACGCTCTTCCGCCCGTGATCGAGCGCATAGCGGATGGCTTTGCGGATCAGCCGCTTGCTTCCGAATTCGCTCACCGGTTTCACCCCGAGAGCACTGCCCTCATGGAAATCTGCCTTGAGCTCTTGTTTCAGAAAACGCTCGAGTTTAAAGGCCTCGGGCGATCCCGCCGGATATTCGACGCCTGCGTAAACATCCTCGGTGTTTTCCCGAAAGATGACCACATCCACCGCTTCGGGATGACGCAGGGGCGACGGCACTCCCGGAAAATGGCGTACCGGGCGAACGCATGCGTAAAGATCAAGGGTTTGTCGAAGGGACACGTTGATGGACCGCATTCCCCCACCCACAGGGGTCGTCAAAGGACCTTTGATGGATACGACCAAGTCCTTTAGCGCGTGCACCGCTTCGTCGGGAAAAGCGTTGCCGTAGAGTGCAGCGGCTTTTTCTCCGAGAAAGAGCTCGCACCAATGGATTTTGCGCGCCCCGCCGTATGCTTTGGCGACCGCTGCGTTCCAAACGCGGAGGGATGCGCGCGTAATATCCGGGCCGATGCCGTCGCCTTCGACGTAGCCGACGACGGGCTCGTCAGGAACACGAAGCTTGCCGTCCCGAACGCTGATTTTTTCGCCGCCGGCAGGAAGCCGAATGTGCTGGTAATCCATGGCGACCTCCATGAAATAGCGTAGAGAACTGAGATGCTGACCGACGCAGAAATCCGCGACGATCTAGCCCTTAGAAGCAGTCTTCAAACGTCACGAGCGACGTCAAGGCAAGGCGCGAAAGGGCGACCCGAAGCCGCCAGCAGGCCCGTGGAGGGAACAGCCGTTAGCCTGGCCCGCAGGGCGAACCGCAAGGATCGGGCGAGTCAAAACCGGAGTGTACCGAGGAGTACATGACCATTTCTCCGGGAGAGAAATGGGACGCACGATAGCGCGCCCGGTAGGGTGAAAAACAGAGATGTTTTTCATCAGCATCTTGAACCCTTGAACAACGCCGGCATGACGGCGCGCAGCAGTTTGAAGACAGCTTCTCAGGCGGAATAGGCTCCGATCTCGGGCCTATTATGCTTGGGCAAAATAGTGGTGTAAAAATTCGTCGAAAGAGAGTTGGTCGCCAGCTTCCATTTGCTGCTGTTCCTCGAGCGATTCGTCGGTCAGCCGGCGAAAGAATTCGGCTCGCTCGGCGGATAGGAAGCGATCACGGAACACCCTCGCATGCTCCTTCGATATCCGCAGCGCATATTCCTCGAACGATTCTCCACTCGCCCTCATTTCGGCCAGCATGCGGGCGGAAGGCGTCAGTTCGGGATCGAAAAACTTGGCGGCCTGTTCCTCCAGGCTTCGCGTGTAGGGTTTAGACACGTCTTCCGCATCGAGAATTTCTGCGATGCCGCGCATGGCCTCAAGTATTTCCGCCGCCCAGTCCTTCAACAAAACCTCTCGGCCTTTGCGCCGAAGCTTGAACCCGGGCGTACGGCCGCAACACGCGACCGCCATGCCGTTCTGGCTGACTTCTCTCTTCTCCGCGGAATCGAGTGGGGGACTTTGTTCCAAAAGGCAAAAAAGCAGAAAGATTTCCAGAAAGCGCAGCTGATCCAGGTTTGCCCCGGCAGGACTGAAGCACTCCAAGTCCAGCGATCTAAGCTCCAAATAACGCACTCCGCGCCGCTTTAGGGCAAGCGTAGGCTTTTCACCGGACTCGGCGATTTGTTTGGGACGGATGACGCTGTAATACTCGTTTTCGATCTGGAGAATGTTGCCGTTCAGCTGACGGTAATCTCCATTCACCTTCACGCCGATCTTCTCGTAAAGCGGATAAGGCGTCGCTATGGCCTTGCCGAGAGTCGCCACGTAGTCGTCGAGATTATTAAAAGAGATATCGAGCCCGGCCTGGCTGTCGTTCTTGTACCCGATATCGCTCATGCGCAGCGAAGTCGCATAGGGGCGAAAAAGCGTTCGGGCGTCGAACTCCGAAAATCTGGACGCAAGATGCTCTCGTCCGTTGAAAAACGACTTGGCGAATGCCGGAGAGGCGCCGAACAAATAGATTGTTAACCACCCGTAGCGATGAACGTTGCGCACCATGCCGAAATAGTTGCCTGCGATAAAGCTGGACAAGGAGTCCGCCCCGCCTTCCAACTCGCACAGGACCGGCCATAACGCTTCGTTGACCGAATAATTGAAATGAACGCCGGCAATGGCCTGCATCATCCGCCCGTAGCGATAGGCGAGTCCGCGCCGGTAAATGTGTTTCATCCGACCGATATTGGAGGTTCCGTATTCGGCAATGGGGATGCTTTCGTCACCGGTCACGCCGCAGGGCATGGAAGTCGCGAGTAAGATCTCGTCTCCCAGATTGCGGTATATGAAGGTATGCAGGTCTTTAAGAAACCGCAGCGCTTCCGCCGGGTCGGCATAGGGCGGCGTAATCAGCTCGATCAGCGCCTCGGAATAATCCGTGGTGACATAAGGATGAGTCAGCGCCGATCCTACTCCCATCGGATGCGGCGTATGCGCGATGACGCCGTCGGCCGCAAGCCGAAGGCTTTCCTTCTCCAGCCCTTTGAGGCCGTTCCTCAGCAGATGTTGTTGGCCGGTATGAATAAGCTGGTTAAGCCGGGAGTCTATGCTTTGGCTCAAGCGCGAATAATCCTTGGTGTTGTTCTTAAAGGCGGGATGACTCGTGAAATCGCGGAATGGAAATCCGGATTCGACGGACTACAAAACACCCGAATCCATTTTCATTCTATCAGAGAAGCGCGATCGGCCTGTACAGTAAACCGCTATCTCGGTTTAAAGGAGCCTCACCAACTGAACAGCACCCATTGCGGAATCCGCAAGTCATCCTCCAAATCGCTGCGCCGTACGTCCATATTACCGTCGCCGTCGGTGTCGAGCAGATAATAGGCCGGACCGATCGCTGGCTTGATCTTTACCATGTAAAGCCGATTATTGATCCGGTATTCTTCGATAGTGTCCTTGCCCCGCCGGATAATCGTGACATCCGGCTCCAAGGGCTCACCGCTCTCGACCTGCGGCGGAATATCCGGCGGCTCGGGCACCGGAGCGAGTTCACCCTGCGCTTGGGCGGAGGCTGCGACAACCAAAAGACAAAGCGAAATAATCCGTAGCATGATGAATCCTGCTGAAAGGACTGGGTTTTGAGATTTGCCAATGATAGTACATATCGGATCGAGAAATCCGATTACATGGCCAGACGTCCTGCCGATAATCGAACGATCGAGAGCTCGGTTAATCCCATGGCTCAAGAAACTACCTGGCACATCACATGTTCGCGATGATAATCGTCAACTCTGCATACCGTTCCATCCGCACCGAGTTAGGCTGGGATGGAGTCAATCAGCTGTCCTCATCTAAGGGACCGACGCGGTTTGGCTAAATTCCCGGAATCGAGCAAGGATATTCGCCATGGCCAGACGAAGCGATCATAGCCGCGACGAAATTCGCGAAATGGCTTTAAAAGCAGCGGAAGCCATCGTCGAGCGGGAAGGCGCGGCAGGTCTCAGCACACGCAAGATCGCGAACGAAATCGGCTATACCGCAGGCAGCCTCTATTTGATTTTCGAGAACCTGGACGACTTGATTTTCCGGGTGAACGCCCGGACCTTGGCCGAATTAGCCCTCGAACTCGACCAAGCTACGGCTGAGAAAAACGATACCGAAGCTGTACTGGTGGAACTGGGCTGCATTTATCTCCGCTTCGCCGCGTCACACAGGGGACGCTGGGACCTGATTTTCGGACGCGGATCGCCCACGGCAACCGCTTCGCCCGGCTGGTACCGCAACCATGTTCTCGCCCTGTTCGATCGGGTCGAAAAATGTCTCGCCCGACTCGGTCCGGCCCGAAATCCGACGGAAGTCGCACTGGCCGCTCGAGCGCTTTGGGGAGGCGTGCACGGCGTCTGCACCTTGGCGCTTACCGATAAGCTGGACATCGCCGGTCTTCCCGATGCCGAGAAACTGACGACTTCGCTGATCCGAAACTTTTTATCCGGCTGGATGCGGCAAAATTAGTTCACGGACTCTAGAACGCTGATCGGCAAGCCCCCCCCGATCGCAAGACTAATTCGTTTTATCCTCGCCCCATGCGGCGAAGGATTTTTGCCGGTAAACTGGTTTACTTTTCCGAATAGTCTCTACCGCCGAACGATGAACGACAATCAACTTTTGCGTTATAGCCGACAGATACTGCTGCCTCAGATCGACGTCGAGGGCCAGGAAAAGCTGCTGGATTCCAGGGCATTGATTATCGGTCTCGGCGGTCTCGGCTCGCCCGCCGCCATGTATTTGGCCGCCGCCGGGGTCGGCAGCCTGGCGCTGAACGACTACGATGTCGTGGAAATATCCAACCTTCAGCGCCAGATCGCGCACGGCACGGAGAACATCGGAGAACCTAAGGCGGTTTCGGCGCGTAAAGCCCTCGAACGGCTAAACCCCGATGTGAGAGTCACCGAACTCACGTCCCGCTTGGAGGGGGCACAATTGGAGCAGGAAATCGCTCGGGCCGACGTGGTGCTGGATTGCTCGGATAACTTCACCACCCGTTTCGCCGTCAACGCCGCTTGCGTAAGAACGCGAACGCCGCTGGTTTCCGGAGCGGTGATCCGCTTCGAGGGACAACTGGCCGTATTCACTCCGGGCGTCGGAAACAACCCCTGTTACAACTGCTTGTACGCCGATCACGGCGAACTTGCGGAAAGCTGCGTGCAAACCGGCGTGCTTGCCCCTCTGCCCGGAATCATCGGCAGCCTCCAGGCCCTGGAGGCCATCAAGCTCCTCACGGGCGTCGGCGAACCCTTGGTGGGACGACTTTTATTGCTCGATGCGCTGAGCATGGAGTGGAATCAAATGATCTTGAAAAGAAATCCCAGATGCCCGACTTGCGCTGGATCGGCTTGAGCAATCCAGCGGGCTTCTACTGATTTCCCTTCGAGAAATAGGAATAACTCCCGTTGCTTTCCAAAAATCGGATACGTATACTTTGCCGCGAGCTTTACAAGCCATTCCAAACTAAAGCAATAAATCACTTTTTTGGAGGTAATCCGAAATGAGATGGGAAAAACCGAGCTACAAAGACCTGCGCTTTGGCTTCGAAGTCACGATGTACATCTACAACCGCTAATTCGCCGGTTGAATCCCTGAACGGGGCTCCGCAGCAATGTAGAGCCCCGTTTTTCATTTAAAGGGCTCATCGGAAGCTCTTTTGCTTAGCAAAGATCGAAATGAAAGTCCGAGTGTTGGGCGCCGGCGCGGGCGGCGGTTTCCCGCAGTGGAACTGTAACTGTCACAACTGCTCCAGGCTTCGCCAAGGCCAAGTCAAGGCCAAATCGCGCACTCAGTCGTCGATTGCCGTCAGCAGCGACAACGAGAATTGGGTGCTTTTCAATGCGTCGCCCGACATCCGCACTCAACTGGAAGCCTTTCAGGCCGTCCATCCAAGGCACGGCATCCGTGACAGCGGTATCAAGGCCATCGTCCTGATCGACAGCCAAATCGATCACACCACGGGACTGTTGATGCTGCGCGAGTCCACTCGACCTTTGGACATTTATTGCAGCGAGATGGTGAAACAGGACCTGTCGACGGGATTCCCTGTATTTAAGATGCTGGAGCACTACTGCGGAGTCAACCACCATAGCACGCCTCTGGACGGTAGCGGCTTCGCGATTCCCGGGATTCACGACCTGAAGTTCTACACCCATTCGCTGAAAAGCAAGGCACCGCCCTATTCGCCTCATCGGCACGATCCGCACGAAGGCGACAACATCGGGGTCATCATCGAGCAGATATCTTCGGGCAAGAAACTTTATTACGCGCCGGGACTCGGAGAAATAGAACCTCACGTGTTCGCGGCCATGCAGCAGGCCGACTGCATGCTGGTCGACGGCACGTTCTGGCAGGAGGATGAGATGGGCCGTGCCGGAATTTGCGATAAGCTTGCCCGCGACATGGGACATTTACCCCAATCAGGTTCGGACGGCATGATCGAAGTGCTGAAAAATGCACCCAAAGCACGGAAGATTTTGATTCACATCAATAATACCAACCCGATCTTGGACGAAGATTCGCCGGAGCGAAAAACCCTTACCGAAGCGGGCATCGAAGTTGCCTGCGACGGCATGGAAATCGACCTGTGAGAAACACCATGAGCGAACCGACACCTTGGACCCGAGAAGAATTCGAAGCCAAATTGCGCGAGAAAGAGGCGTATTATCATATTAACCATCCCTACCATGTGCTCATGGCTGACGGCAAGCTCAGCAAAGAGCAAATTCAAGGGTGGGTTGCGAATCGCTTCTATTACCAAATCAAGATCCCGGTCAAAGACTCCGCCATTCTGGCGAATTGCCCCGATCGCGAAACCCGACGCCAGTGGATTCAGCGGATACACGATCACGACGGCTGGGGCGACGATGCCGGCGGCATCGAAGCCTGGACGCGACTCGGTATTGCTGTAGGCATCCCCCGAGACGAACTCTGGTCGCTAAAGCACGTATTGCCCGGCGTCCGCTTTGCCGTGGACGCTTATGTCAATTTCGCCCGCCAGGCATCCTGGCAGGAAGCGGCCTGTTCGTCGCTGACCGAGCTGTTCGCGCCGACCATTCACAAGCAGCGCTTGTCCGGCTGGCCCGACCTGTATCCGTGGATCGACCAGGATGGACTCGCCTATTTCCGGAAACGAGTGAGTCAGGCCAGCCGCGATGTGGAACACGGCCTCGCCATCACACTGGACTATTTCAAGACTCGCGAGCAACAGGAGCGCGCCCTGGAAATCCTCCAGCTCAAGCTGGACATTCTGTGGAGCATGCTTGACGCGATGTACTTGGCCTATATCGAAAACAAGCCGCCCTACTTCAATATCAAGCCTTGAAACCATGGCCTTAGACGCCCAAAGCCTTTTTGCCTTCTCGCCCCTGCATCGACTGCAATGGGAAGAAGCCCAACAGCGTTACGTGATCCTTTATCCCGAGGGCCTGGTCGAGTTAAACCTGCCCGCCGCCGAAATCCTCAAGCTGTGCGACGGCACACGCGATTTGGACGCAATCGTTTCCGAACTTGAGACGAAATTCGAAACCACCGGTCTAAGGGACGACATTTCCGAACTCCTGCAATCTGCCTTGGATAATGGTTGGATCAGACAAATTCCCCGTCAGTAGTCCGCGCTGGCTATTAGCCGAACTGACCTACACCTGCCCGCTACAGTGCCCGTATTGTTCCAATCCCGTCGACTTCGCGAGACATAAGGACGAACTCGACACCGAAGACTGGCTGAGAGTATTTTCCGAAGCCCGCGAAATGGGCGCGGTGCAACTCGGCTTGTCGGGTGGCGAACCGCTGGTGCGCCAGGACTTGCCTATCCTGGTCAGACACGCCCGAGAGCTGGGCTATTACGTCAACCTGATTACCTCCGGCTATAAGCTCGACGAGGACAGGATCGCCGAGCTGAAGAATGCCGGACTGGATCACATTCAGGTCAGCATTCAGGCACCCGAAAAGACGCTGAACAACTATCTGGCCGGCACCGAATCGTTCGAGCAAAAGAAAGAGGTGGCCCGACTGGTCAAGAAGCACGGCTACCCCATGGTTCTGTGCGTCGTGATCCACCGCCAGAACATCCACCTGATGCGCGAAATTCTCGAAATGGCCGTCGAACTGGAAGCCGATTATCTTGAACTGGCCAATACCCAGTATTACGGCTGGGCGCATCTCAATCGCGATCAGCTGCTGCCGACCCGCGAGCAGTTCCAGGAAGCCGAGGCCATTGCCCAGGACTATAAGGAAAAGCTCAAGGGAAAGATGAAGATTTACTACGTGGTGCCGGACTACTACGAAGATCGGCCGAAGGCCTGCATGAACGGCTGGGGGACGACGTTTCTGACCATCGCTCCGGACGGTCTTGCCCTCCCCTGCCACGAAGCCCGGTCGCTGCCGGGACTCGACTGCCCCAACGTACGCGATATGAGCGTACGCGACATTTGGCTACACTCCGATGCCTTCAACAAATTTCGCGGATACGATTGGATGAAGGAGCCTTGCCGGTCTTGCCCGGAAAAGACCCGAGACTTCGGCGGCTGTCGCTGCCAGGCCTATCTTTTCACCGGCGATATGACCGCCGCCGACCCGGTGTGCGGCAAATCTCCCCATAGGCATGCCGTATTCGAAGCGATCGCCAGTGCGCGCTCGGCAGCTGAAACCGGCGAAACGAAACCGATGGTGTTCCGCAACACCAAGAACTCTAAGTCTTTTAGCGGCTAAGTCTGATTACTCTCAAACGGGCGGACCGCCACGCTCGTTCGAATCCGAGCACATAAACCGTCCGGAAGCATTATCGGCTTTCCGCCGCCAACTGGCGATGATATTCGGCCAAACGACGGCTTTCTTGGGCTGCCATTTCCAGATCCCGGATCATGGCTTCGGCACGCGCTTTCAAATCCAGAATCTGCTTGCCGTACTTGTGTGGATTAGCCTGATACTGGATCAGCATCTCGCGCTCTTCATCCGCATCGGCCTGCATCGTCTGCGCGATTTCATCATAGTGATTCGCGAGCCGTTCGTGCGCTTCCCGTGTGTCCGCCGTCTGCACGGCATACGCCCAATTGGGCGGACGTGGCCCTTCCTGCGTCGCGCATCCCCCTAGCACGACCAGCAGCGCGGGAACAATGACCTGGACAATCCTTATCCTCATAACACCTCCTTCCGGTCAAGATCGTTAATCCATCAAGACTCCGATAGCAGACCAGTACCGGCAATACCTATCCGTGCAGAATCGCCTTGCGGATACGTTGAAACCACTTTTCACGGCCGTCTCGACGTTTTTGCCGATTCGTCAGGATACCTCGTAGAGGCGATTCATTTCCGGGATTTTCAGCACCCCGCCCGATCCGAAATCCCGGTGATCGAACCTGGCCGAATCCTCCGCCGACCGTCGCGCCGCCAGAAGGGCTTCCAGAGTACCGAACCATATGAGGTAATAGCCGAACAATTCCAGGCTTTCCTCGATGATTTGCTTATATCCGGTCTTAAAATCGCTTCCCATGACCAGTTTCAGCAGCTCGGCGTGACCTACCAACTGGGCCAGCACCGCCACGGCCAGAAATCCTGACCAAAGAAAACCGAAAGGCGCCGAGTGAATCAAAGTACAAATCTGTTCCGGTAAGACTTTTCGGTTACGCCAGCCAATCATTAGCAACACGAAAAGCGAAATGCCCGCCGGCAATTGCCACCCCAAAGACGGCAGTTGCCTATCCCACCAATAGTCCCACTCACGGATCGAAGCGATCACGGCGAACATTCCGAGCATCAGAAACAAAGGCCGACGGTGCTTCAAGCGCCAAGCACCGAAAAAATAGAGAGACATGGTCGCCATGATCAGGCCATATTGCAGCCACTCGACAA
>NZ_JBDIVO010000038.1:0-23462 GCF_039794385.1 Methylocaldum sp.
ACTTTGCACTGGCCGACGCCAAGATCACAGTATTGTCCCTCCGGACAAGACAACCCGCGGATAGTACCGCATACGGTTTCGGGTGGTTTGGGCGGAGTCTCGCGATCGCAACCAGCAAGCAAAGCAAGTAAAGAAAAATAAACCAGCAGTGTGACAAGCCTTTTCATACTCTAATCTCCATGATGTTCAACATCGTTCGATGTTGTCGTAAGGCATGTGAATAGCGCGGTTTTGCGGCGCCGGATTCCCTGAATTTCCATCGAGTCCTCCTTGCACACCCTCGATGAGGGCCGGCTAAGTATATGTACGCTATGGAAAAGGCGTAAAGCTTTGGATGTGCAAGGCATATGGTTGGTCGCCGGTCTATCGGCCCCAGACTGAGAGAATGTCTTAGAACCACCCGAGATCGGAGCATCGTAGATCAGGCAGGAGTCGCATTATACGGTGCTCCCAACAGGCCTGACCGGGATGGAAAGGATTCTGGTATTCACGGGATGCGAGAATTTCGATGAGACTCAATTCGAGATTTTTCCCTCTGCTTCGATACGAAATCGGTGACTAGACAGTTACACTGGCACTGGCAAGCAGCGGGTCCGCCTCGATCCGAATATCGTGATAGCCAAGCAGACGGATATTAGCCGTACAGCCAAAATCTCAGCTGAATGCGGCGCAAATCTCTTCTTCGGATGTTCGAAACACCGCGTCGGCATTAGCTCCAAACCACAGTATCGGCTTTAAGGTCGCGATAGAGACATGCGGGCTCGGCATTTCCTTTCGAGTAGCTGTCGAGGAAATCCGTGACTGCGGCCGGTGTCAAAGCCTATACGCTCCACGCATCGGTGTCGGGATTCTTTTGTACAGCCATGGCGCATCACTGGATTTTTTCGGCCTTCCATAAGGACTATACTGTACAAGTTTTTACCATCCGTACTATTGTCGAACTGTGACAACGCTCGCTTCCCGTACGATCCTGCTAGTTCTCTTGACGCTGATGCAAGTCATCGCGCCGTGGGTTCATGCGCACACCGGGGGCGAAACGGGCGGCTTTCTGCATGTTCCCGGGCTGGAATTCCTATCGAAAAGCGGAGAGACATCGGTTCAAGCCGATGCGCCGCCGCTCGATCAGGACGTCATTATCAGCGTTCAGGCCGGATTCTGGGGCGAGGCCGGCAAAGCCAAGTTTTCGCCGATCGCCGATGATCAGCCTTGCCTTCCCTCCATCGCCGCGTCGATTCGGCGATCACAACTAATCGCGACCCCATCTCTTGTCGAGGAATCACCCTCGCCGGATTCGTGTTTCTACCGCAATACCGCCCCGCGCGCCCCACCGTTAAACGCTTGACCAAATTCGCCTTTTAAAGGACTTTCGCTCTCTGTTCCCGGCTTTATCGGGGGCCTGCCCTGTGTGGGCGGGTGGCCTTTAACGAAAAGAATTCAGTGTGGACATCGGGCAATGGGCACGGGAGCGTTTCCCGTCCAGCTTGAGCAGCGGTCACCGTCGTCCCGGCTCGTGACTTTGGGAGAAAAATACCAATGAAGCTTTTAGTGTGTGTGGCAGGCGCGGCTTGTTTTTTCGCGATCGCGCCCGTCGCCTCCGAAGAGCGCTTTGTCGATCATTACGATGAGCTGGTGTTCGACGAATCGCTGAGCCTTGGCCAGGTCATCGAGGCCACTTTCGAAAAATACCCGCAAAGCGCTCTCATCGCGGCTTTCGAGAATGAGGCTAAGGCTCTGGAGCGCCGCAGTGCCAGTTGGATAGCGGGTTACCCTGCGGTCTATCTGCAATGGATCGACGATCGTGCCTTTAACGATCGCGGCGCGGTGGAAATACAGACCGGCTATCAAATTCCGGTATGGATGTGGGGCCAGCGCGCGGCGAGCAGGGCCGTGGCCGAGGAAGCGACGCAGAGCACCGCTTTGCTCGCGCGGGCGATAAGGCACGAGGTGGCCGGCCTAGTGCGCGATGCCCTATGGAACCTTCGGCTGGTGGAAAACCGATATGAGCTTGCCGAGCGTATCTACGAGGTTTCCAGGCAGTTGACCGCCCTGGTGCAACGGCGTGTCGATGTCGGCGACCTCGCGCGGGCAGACTTGCTGCTTGCGGAAAGCGACGAGCTGGAGAAAAAGACCGCGGTTGTTCAGGCCGAAGCGGAGGTGATGCATGCCCGCAAGAGCTATTCCAATCTGACCCGCCTGGAGCGTGCGCCGAAATTTTTCGAGGAGGAGCAAAGCCCCCGCAGCACGTTCGACGAGAGCCATCCGGCCCTGGCCGTCGCCAACGCATTGATCGAGCGCGCCCAGGCCGAAGTCGAGTTCACCCGCAAGTCCAAGCAGGGCAACCAGCCTTCGATTCTGGTCGGTACCCAGCACGAACGGGGCACCCGAAAAGAAGGCTATAACAACGAAACCAACTTCGTGCTGCAAATCCCCATCGGCGGTGAGGCCTATAACGCGCCGTTCGTGGCCGAGGCCAATATCGTCCTGACCCAGCGCCTGACTGATCGGGACATCTTGTTGCGGCAGTTGGAGAAGGCGCTGCATGAGGCGATACACAATCTCGAGGTCGATCGCGCCGCCCTGACGATCGCCGAAAGGCGGCGGGAAATCGCCGAGTCCCAGCTCAAAATGAGCCGGCTCGCGTTCGAGACCGGGGAGATTTCGCTGATCGATTATCTCAAGATCCAGGCCACCGCCCAGGCCGCCATTCGCGATGCCGCCGAACGGGCCATCCTGTTGCAGCGGGATATCGCGGTCTACAACCAAGTGGTCGGAGTCACGCCATGAGACTCGTCTTTTTGTCCATGCTTTTATATTTTTGCGCGACGGGACTCGCGGCCGAGAATGCGGTTCAGGTTACGGCGGAACAAGCGAAACATTTGGGAATCCGCACGGTGAAGCCGGAAGAGGTTGCAGCCATGCCGCTGGCGCGGGCGCCGGCCCGTGTCGTTTTACCGCCGCAGAACGAATTCGTCGTCAGCGCCCCGCAAGCGGGAGTGATCAGCAACGTCGCCGTACCCCTGGGCGTAAGGGTGAAACAAGGCGAAGTGCTCGCCCGTATTCAGAGTCCCGATTTGCTGGCCCTGCAACGGGAATTGCTCGATGCCGCCTCCGAATTCAATTTGGCCCAAGCGCGGCTGAGACGGGACGAGACTCTGCTTAAGGAGGGCATTATTTCCCGGTTGCGCTGGCAGGAAACCAAGAGCGATTTCGACAAGGCTCAGGCAGCGCTGCGGGCAGCGGAACAGACCCTGGCGGCGTCAGGGCTGGGCCAAGGCGAGATTCGGCGCCTTAAGACTAATCGGCAGCTGAGCAGTCTGATAGAAGTGCGTTCCCCGATAGACGGCGTCGTGCTCGAACGCATGGCCGTGGTGGGGCAGCGGGTGGATAGACTCGCGCCGCTGTTTCGGGTCGGCAGACTGGACGAATTGTGGCTGGAGGTCGACATGCCTCAGGAACGGCTGCACGAGGTGAGAATCGGCGACCGCATCAGCCTGGAAAATTCTCGGGCCACCGCCCGCATCATCGAGGTCGGTCAGCACGTGGATCCCAAGAGCCAAAGCGCTTTGGTACGGGCCGTGGTCGACAGCCCAGCGGAGGATCTGCGGCCGGGCATGCACATAAACGCGCAACTGATGCACAAAAGCACCGACCTGATTTTCCGCCTGCCCGTCGCCGCGTTGGTCGGCCACGAAGGCCGAAACTACGTGTTCGTGCAAACGCCTGAGGGTTTTGTCGCGCGCGAAGTGGCGGTGGCCGGTCTGGAAGCTTATAGCGTCGTCATTCACGAAGGCTTGGACGCGGGCGAGGAAGTGGCCGTGCAAGGCGTGGCCGCGCTGAAGGCCGCCTGGCTCGGCATGGGAGAAGAAGAGTGATCGCACGTTTGATCCAGTTCGCGCTGACCCAGCGCCTGTTCGCCTTGCTGAGCGCCCTGCTCCTGGCCGGCGCCGGCTGGTTCGCCGCGGCCAATCTGCCCATCGACGCCTTTCCGGACGTTTCGCCGACTCAGGTCAAGATCATCATCAAGGTGCCCGGCATGACCCCGGAAGAGGTGGAAGCGCGCGTCACGGCGCCCATCGAGGTGGAAATGCTCGGCATCCCCAGGCAGACCATGCTCCGCTCCATCGCGAAATACGCGCTTACCGACATCACCATCGACTTCGAGGAGGGCACCGATATTTATTGGGCGCGCCAACAGGTGGCGGAGCGCCTGAACGAGGTTTGGGGAAATCTGCCGGGCAACGCGGAAGGCGGTATCGCACCCATGACCACGCCTTTGGGCGAGATGTTCATGTTTACGGTGGAAGGCGATGGCTTGAGCCTCTCCGAGCGGCGAACCCTCCTGGACTGGGTGATTAGACCGGCGCTGCGCACGGTGCCGGGCGTCGCCGACGTGAACGCATTGGGCGGGATGGTGAGAAGCTTCGAGGTCATTCCCGACAACATGCGGATGGCGGCTCGCGGCGTGAGTATCGGAGAACTGGCCGAGGCGCTCAAGTCCAATAACCGCAACGACGGCGCCGGCCGTTTGGCCCAAGGCGAGGAGGCGCTTCTGGTGCGTACCGAGGGGCGGATCGTCGACCTGGACGACGTGCGCACCATCGTCGTCGCGGAGCGGAACGGCACGTCCATCACCGTGGGCGATGTGGCCGACGTCCGCATAGGCGCCCTGACCCGCTACGGCGCCGTGAGCCAGAACGGCCAGAGCGAAGCGGTCGAGGGCCTGGTGCTGAGCCTCAGGGGAGCGAATGCCCGGCAGGTGGTGGAAGGAGTCGAGAAGAAGCTCGAGGAAATCCGCCCGGCTTTGCCCAAGGAGGTCAAAGTCAGCGTGTTCTACAACCGCGGCGACTTGGTCGGGAAAGCAATAAACACCATCGTCCGGGCCTTGGTGGAGGCTACCATTCTGGTGCTGATCCTGCTGGTTCTGTTCCTCGGCGATCTCCGGGCCGCGCTGACCGTCGCCTTCATTCTGCCCATGGTGGCCCTGTTCACCTTTCTGCTGATGAACCACTTCGGCCTGACGGCCAATCTCATGAGCCTCGGCGGGCTCGCCATCGCGATCGGCAAGCTGGTCGACCCGGCGGTGGTGGTGGTGGAGAACATCACCACCCATCTCGCTGAGCAGAGCAAGACGAATCGAGTGCCGCGACTGCACGCGATCTACCGCGCCATGCGCGAAGTCACCGCGCCCGTGGTCTCGGGGACGATCATCATCGGCGTCGTGTTCGTGCCGCTGTTTACCCTGGAGGGCCTGGAAGGCAAGATGTTCAAGCCCTTGGCCTTCACCAACGTGTTCGCCATGAGCGGATCGTTGATCTTCTCCTTGGTCGTGATCCCGGTCGTGGCCTCTTTCCTGATGAAGCGCGTCAAACACGAGGAGCCCTGGCTGGCGCGGAAGCTCTCGGAATGGTACCGCCCGGTCCTGATCTGGTCCCTCGCTCACGGCCGCACCGTGTTGCTCGGCGCGGGACTGCTGCTGCTGTCCACTGTGGGCGTTTATTTCCAGATCGGCAAGACCTTCATGCCCACCATGGACGAGGGCGACATCATCGTGCAGGTGGAGAAACTGCCGTCCATCACGCTGGAGCAGTCGGTGCGGCTGGACCAGCAAATCCAAAAGGCTATCCTGGAGCACGTGCCGGAAGTGACGCGGGCCGTATCCCGCGTCGGCGCGGACGAGATCGGCCTCGACCCCATGGGACTCAACGAGACCGACAACTTCTTCGTCCTCAAGCCGCCGGACGAATGGCGCATGGACAGCAAGGAAGCCCTGATCGACGAAATCCGTAAGGTTCTGGATACCATTCCCGGCATCGCTTACGGCTTCACCCAGCCGATTCAGATGCGGGTCACCGAGATGCTGACCGGAGTGCGCGGCGACGTGGCGGTCAAGCTGTACGGCCCGGAACTCGCCGTGCTCAACGCCAAGGCGGAGGAAATCGCCGCCGTGATGCGGAAGATTCCCGGCGCTTCGGACGTGTTCACCATCCGCAACGAAGGCATGCAGTACCTGGTGGTGAAAGTGGACCGGCTGGCCGCGGGACGCCTGGGGTTGGATGCGGATTCTCTGGCCGACACCTTGCGGGCCCAGATCGAGGGGCTCAAGCTCGGCATCGTCCAGGAGGGCATCCGCCGCACGCCGTTGCTGCTCAGAGGCTCCGGAGAGCCGGCCAATATGTCCACCCTGCAGATCGCCTTGCCCGACGGGCGCCGGGTGCCATTGTCGGTAGTCGCCAAAATCGAGCCGGTGGAAGGCGTGGTGGCGGTCAACCGCGAGCGCGGCCAGCGCTACACATCGGTGCGCAGCAATGTCGAGGGACGGGATCTGGTGGGCTTCGTGGAAGAGGCCAAGCAGGCCGTGGCCGGCCAGGTGCAGTTGCCTACCGGCTATTACATCGAATGGGGCGGCCAGTTCGAAAACCAGCAGCGGGCCGCCGCCCGCTTGGCCGTGGTCATTCCGGTGTCGATCGGGCTGATCTTCCTGCTTCTGTTTTCCACCTTCGGCTCGGTGCGCCAGGCCATTCTGGTCTTGGCCAACGTACCCCTGGCGCTCATCGGCGGCGTGTACGGCGTCTGGATTTCCGGAGAATATCTCTCGGTTTCGGCTTCAGTGGGCTTCATTTCTTTGTTGGGCATCGCCGTGTTGAACGGTGTGGTGATGGTGAGCTATTTCAACCAACTGCGGGTACTTGGGCTACCCATGGATGAAGCGGTGGTGGTAGGCGCAATGCGTCGGCTTCGGCCGGTGCTGATGACCGCCGGCATCGCCGCCTTCGGACTCATTCCGCTGTTGTTCGCGACCGGTCCGGGCTCGGAAATCCAGCGGCCGCTGGCGGTGGTCGGCGTCGGCGGACTCTTCACGTCGACGCTGCTGACCTTGGTGCTGCTGCCCATTCTCTACCGTCGCTACGGCGAATCCAGAGTCGGGTCCAATCTCCTCTCCCTCTGGGAGAAGATTAGGGTGGGGGAGCCAAAACAATGATTTCATTCTTATTCCATTCGGCATTCGAGTGAACATTCATCGTAGGATGGGTAGAGCGAAGCGAAACCCATCGATGGCGGGATAGCCCTTCGACAAGCCTGTCCTGAGCATCGTCGAAGGGCTCGGGACAGGCTCCGCGTAACCCACCGATTGAAGGTCGCTTGGCGGGTTACGGCGCACGCGAAGCACAGTGATCGGCAGTCGGTCAGTGCTGATGTGCGCCTAAGCCACCCTACGAAAATGAATGCCTGATTGAAAGCGATTTGGAATTACCCATTCGGAGCATCCCATGAGCGAATTCTTTCTTCTTACCTTGATCGCCCCACCCGGTCACGAGGAACCCATAATCGATTGGCTATTGCAGTACGAGCATCCGAGCGGATTCAGCAGCTTTCCGATCAGCGGCCATTCGAGCCATCCGGAAAGCTTGACCCTGGTTGAGCAGGTGACCGGACGCAAGCGGCAGGTTCGCTTCGATGTGCAGCTCGCCGGCTCCGACCTGGAGGTGTTGCTGGATCGATTAAAGACAGATTTCGCAGGATCGGCGATTCACTACTGGGTTTCGCCGATTGTCGATGCGGGGCGGCTTTGATGGACGGAGAGCGGCTCCGGGCCGATTAGAACAAACGATCGTCCGATCGCGGCGGCGGTACCGGATGAACAGTCTTTTGGTAAGTCGCCAGAATGCGCTGAACATAGTTGCGGGTTTCCCGATAAGGGGGAACGCCCTGATATTGTTCAACGGTTCGCTCGCCCGCGTTGTAAGCGGCCACCGCCCATTCGACGTTGCCGCCGAAATGCCGCAACAGCCAGTGGAGATATGCGGTTCCGCCCTTGATGTTTTCCACCGGGTTCCAGACATCCTTGATGCCGAAACGCTCCGCCGTGGCGGGAATGAGCTGCATCAGTCCCTGGGCGTTCTTGCTGGAGAGTGCGGACGGATTGAAACCGGATTCCGCCTGGATGACGGCTAATACCAATCGCGGATCGATGGAATATTGCGGTGCGATCTGGCTGACCCAACTTTCGACGAGTTTCCGGCTTGGATTTGAACTGGGCTCGATGCTGGCTGTAACCGGTGCCGGTTCGGGCTGGCAGTCGGAGTCGTCCGCAGGAGTTATGCCCTGGTAGCGCACCAGCATCCGCGCCGCATAAACATCGCCGGTCTTGGCCGCACGCATGAACCAGCCTACGGCGACGTCCGCCTTGCGGGAAAGGCCTCGGCCGTTGAAGTACATCCAGCCGAGGTTGTACGCCGCTTGCGCATCCCCGAGCAACGCCGCTTTGCAGTAAAGGCGGTAAGCCTCGGCGTAGTCCTGTTTGACGCCTCGGCCGTGCTCGTAGCGCAGAGCCAGGGTGCGCAGATCGCTTGCCGTGTCGATGCTGTCCTGCGCCAGGACAAGCGTCGCGCTGATACTTAGCAGCCAACCAAGCAGGAGTCGAATTGCAATCAAATTGGGCTCTCCAAAACCGACGGCACTGGTTAAGCAGCGTATGTGCCAATCGTTTGGAATGCGTGTGTCGCCTGCAAACTTGGGGCAAGCCCGCGGCTCGGACGCCGCAACTGTAAAATTTTTCGACAAATGGACTGTGTCGTACAGGGCGACACCCGATACGGTTCAGACGCGGACCGCACGGTTATGGCTATAAGTCATTGAAGGGCTGGCGGAAATTGGAGATCTCCCGCCTCCGATACGTAAAAGCCCCTGGAATGGCGATAGCCTCGAAGGAAGCATTTCGAGGCGGAAAGAGCGGGAAGATTAGTCCGGGGAGTGTAAAGCAGGTTTTACGGCGACTCGGCCGGATGCAAATGCTTCCAGCGGAAGCAATCGACGGTGTGGTCGTTGACCATCCCGATCGCCTGCATGTAGGCGTAACAAATGACGGAGCCGACAAAACGAAATCCGCGTTTCTCGAGGTCCTTGCTCATCGCGTCGGACTCGGGCGTTCGGGCCGGCACGTCCGCCATGCTCCGCCAGGCGTTTTGCTTGGGACAGCCGTCGACGAAGCGCCAGAGAAAGGCGTCGAAGCTGCCGAATTGTTCCTTCACGTCCAGAAAACGGCGGGCATTGTTTACCGCCGCGGCGATTTTGAGGCGGTTGCGAACGATGCCGGGATTGGCCAGCAGTTCGGCGGTCTTGGCTTCGTCGTAGCGGGCCACGTGTTCGGGATCGAAGCCGTCGAAAGCCGCGCGGTAGGCGTCTCGTTTACGAAGAATCGTGGTCCAGGAAAGGCCGGCCTGTGCGCCCTCCAGAATCAGGAATTCGAACAGCAGGCGGTCGTCGTGGACGGGCGTTCCCCATTCATGATCGTGATAAGCCTGCTCCAGCAGGCTGCGCTCGGCCCAAGTGCAACGAGTCAATGGTTCCAATGGGTCCATACCGGAGTCAGATCGGACGGAAGCGGGGGTAATCGGCCCAGTTTCACCCAGGCTGTTTCCGGGCTGTGAAAGTCGGAGCCGCTGGAGGCGCGCAATCCGAAACGCCGCGCGTATTCGGCGCTGGACTGGGTATCGCTAGGAGAGGCCGTTCCCGAGACGACCTCGATCGCCTCGCCGCCGCATTCCTTGAATTCCCCGATCAGCCGTCGCATCCAACTGGCGGTGAGTTTGTAGCGCTGCGGATGGGCCAGCACGGCGCCACCGCCTGCTTCGCGAATCCAAGCGATGGCATCCGCCATTTCGGCCCACCGGGTCGAAACATAGCCCGGCTTGCCGCGGGTCAAGAAACGCTCGAACACGTCTTTCATGCTTCCTGCCAGACCTAGCTCCACGAGATGGCGAGCGAAATGGGTGCGTGTAATCATGCCGTCGCCGGCCATTTCCCGCGCCGCTTCAAAGGTGCCAGGAACACCGTAGCGGTCGAGGCGCCGGCCGATCTCTTGCGCCCGTTCGAGGCGCGTTGCCTGGAGGCGGCTCAGTCCCTGTTTTAGGACGTTGCAGTGACGGTCGATGCGCAAACCGACGATGTGGATGGTTTTGTCCGCCCAGGTTACCGATATTTCGACGCCGGGAATCAGTTGAATGCCGGCATCGAGGGCGGCGGTCTCCGCCTCGTCTAGGCCCGCGGTGGAATCATGATCGGTAAGGGCGAGCACGTTTACGCCGGCTGCTGCGGCCTGGCGAACCAATTCGGACGGCGAATAGGCGCCGTCGGAAGCAGTGGAATGGGTGTGGAGATCGTACAAAGGCACGCCCGAGGTTTGAGTCCGGAAAGCCGGGTATTGTACCCGATTTACGGCTGGCGATTTTCGGCTTCCCTCCGGCGAATCGAGCCGTAGGGCACGGCTTAGGAGGTGAACGATAGATCCCGTGCGCGCCGCACCGCGGGTTTCTGGCCATAGAGCCGCGCGTACAAACCTTTGCCGGAAACCAGGGTTTCATGATCGCCCTGCTCGCAAATGCGCCCGTCCTCGAACACGTAAATGCGGTCGGCGTGTTTGATCGCGCTCAAGCGGTGGGCGACGATGATCGTCGTGCGGTCCGCGAGGAATTCGTCCAGACCTTCGTACAAGCGGGTCTCGGTTTCATTGTCGATGGCCGAGGTCGCTTCGTCGAGGATCACCACCTTGGGATCGGCCAGGATCATGCGGGCGATCGCCAGCCTTTGGCGCTGACCACCGGAAAGCCGCATGCCCAGCCGGCCGACGACGGTATCCAGCCGGTCGCGGCTGTCTTCCACCACGTCCCTGAGTTGGGCGATTTCGAGCGCGCGCCAGAGTGCTTCGTCGGGCGCCGGACGGCCCAGGGTCAGGTTGGCTCGGACGGTGTCGTTGAACAGCACCGGGTGCTGCAATACCGTGACCACATGTTCCCGTATCACGTCCATCCCGATTTTGTCCATAGGCGCGCCGTTGAAATAGACCATGCCCGAAGTCGGGGGATAAAGGCCGATCAATACTTGCACCAAGGTCGATTTGCCGCCGCCGCTTGCACCGATCAACGCGACTTTCTCGCCGGGGCGGATGTCCATGGAGATGCCGCGCAAAACCTCGTTGCCGTTCGGATAGGCGAAGTGAAGATCGTCGATGAAGATGCCCACTCTCCTATCCTTTTCGAAGGGATCGATCAGATGCGGGTACTTCGGCTCCTGCTTCAGGTCATTCAATTGGTTGATCCGCTCCAGCGCCGCCTTCGCGCCGAACCAGGCGTACTGTATTCCCAGAATCTCCTGCACCGGGGTCATCATGAACCACAGGTAGCCCGAGACCGCCATCATCTCGCCGACGGTGAGGTCGGAGTAGATCACCATAAAAAAAGCCAAGGCGCGGAAGACGTCGAACCCGAACAGGAAGACCAGAAAACTGACCCGGTTGGCGGCGTCGCTTTTCCAGGCGTAGGCGGCCGAATTCTCGCGAACCGTCCGTGCCGCTTCCATCAGCCGCCCCATGTAGTGCTTCTCCCGATTGCTGGCCCGGATTTGATGGATGGCATCCAGGGTTTCGGTGAGTGCGAGCTGAAAGGCGCCGATCGCGGAATTTTCTTCGCGCTTCAGATTTTTTACCCGTTTTCCCAGCGTTTTGGTGAAAAAAATCACGATTGGATTCAGGAACAGGATGAACAGCGCAAGCTGCCAATGCATCCACAGTAGAATGACGGCGGTGCCGGTCAAGGACAGTAACGCCACCACGAAGCGCGCGACGGTTGTGCCGATGAACGTATCGAGCGTATCGAGGTCGGTGACCAGATGGGTCACGACGGAGCCGCTGCCGAGATTTTCGTATTCCGCCATGGAGATGCGCTGCAGCTTGCCGATCAGCCGGCAGCGGATGCGATAGATGGTGTCTTTGGCAATAAAGCTGAACTGCCGCGTCTGCCACACGTTGAAGATCGCCGCAATCAGGCGCAGGAGCAAAGTAAGCCCCAGTATGGCCGAAATATACAGGGCCGGCCCATGCCATTCGGCGGGAAAAAGCCGGTCGAGCAGGCCGACGGCCATGCCGGGCTTGTTCAACAAGACCTCGTCCACCAGCAGCGGCATGAGTAAAGGCACGGGGACCGCGCTCAAGGCTGCGAACACGGCGATCAGGTGAGCGGTGAACAATTCGCGCTTGTGCTCCAATGCGACGGATCGGATATAGGCCCAGGTGAAGCGGTGGGAATTCTGAGGACTGGAATCGGAAACCATTTCTAAGTCGTTAGGCCCTAAGAGCGGGATAAATCAGCGGCACGCTTTCGGCAGGCAATCCAGGACCGGGTGGAGAAAAGCGTCCGTAGCCAGCGAGCGTTTTCGCCGGCAGCGGGCCGACGATACGCTCCAGTTCGGACAGCCGAATGCCTTGGCGGACCAAATAACTAATATAAGTGTGGCGCAGGGCGGATGCATCGATCGTTTCGGGCTGCGCAAGGCCGGAATCGACGGCCGCGCAGGCGATCAACGATGCCGGGTCGTCCGTTTCCAAGTTGGGAAAGTCTTCGCTTTCGGCCAACCAAAGTTTAAGGCGCCGAGGGATGGGCACGGCCCTAGAATTTTTGCCGTCGATACGCAGCGTATCACCGGCGTGTTCGAACTGCTCGGCACGCAGTTCCGCGATTTCCTCAAGGCTCAGACCGGATAGAAGCAGGCCTATCGTCCATTTGGTGCTGCGATTGGCCGCTTCCAGTAATACGCGGATCTCCGGCTCGGTCAGTTCTCGTATCGTCGGGCTTTCCAAAGCGGGAAATTGTTCCGCGGGAAGGGCCGACGGCGTTGTCATTCGACGCTCAAGCAAAATTTTTTCCGGCACCGAATAAACGTGGATATCGGGTAAGACTGTCGCAGGCGGCGGGGTTTCCCTGCGCGTGAGGTATTCGTAAAGCCACACGGTGATCAGGCCGAGGCCGAGGCTGCCGCCGAAGACGATACCGCTGTCGCGCCAATAATTCGGCCAGATTGGTCGAGCCGGGGCATAGCCCCGTTCCAAGACCTGGAGTTGAGGGAGGTTTTCGTAAGGTTTCGCTTCGACCTGTGCCAGCCGGATTTCGGCGTCGCGGTAAACCTCTTCAAGCTTTTCGAGGTTTGCGCGCATAGCCTCATGCTCGGCGAAACGGCTTGTGAACTCGGTCGCCTCCTGCTCATGCGCCTCGATTTGACGGCGTATTTCCCGGACGGTCTGTTGAGCGGACGCATAAGCCTGTTGTGCTTCGCTCAATGCGTTCTGTTTCCCGTATTCGAGCTTTTTCTTGATCTCGTCTTCGGTTTGTTTGAGCTGTTCCGGAATAAGCTTGAACTGAGGCTGTAGCGAAAGGTATTGAGACGTGTATCGGCGTTTCAAATCCTTGAGCTGCTGGCGCAGGTCGTGCGCTTTCTTTTCCAGATTCGCCAATCCTTGCTCATCGCTGGGCGGCACCACGGGCTCGCCTCGGGCGATGGCCTCTTTGATGGCGTCGAGCTGGGCTTTCGCTTTGACCTCGTCCTCGGTGGCTTTGTTGAGTGCGGTGTTGAGACCGGAAAGCCGGGCCATGGCGCGGTTATCAGCGTCGTTTTTCGAAACGATGCCGTGTTTACGGCGAAATTGATCCAGTTCCCAGCGCTTTGCCTCGATTTTTTGGGCGAGCTGTTGAAATTCGAGCTGCAAGGCCGTGGCGGTGCCGTCTTTCGTTTCGCGGGTCTGTCGTTCACGGCGCGCTTGATAGGCATCGATCCAAGCGTTAATGACCGAAGCCAGAACCTTGGGGTTCGATCCTTTGGCGTGCAGCTTAACGATGTTGGTCTCGGTTATGACATCGACCGAGAGCAAGGCCTGAAGATCGCCGACAGTCAAGTCGGACAATTCGGGTGCGTCATCAGCGGCTCTTAAGTTTCTCAAAGTTGCTTCAAGCAAAGGGACGCCGAGCAGGATCTCGCTTTGTACAGTAACGTGCTGGACGCTGGCTTTCGCGTCTGCTTCGTCTATGGCGGTAGGCGCTACCGTAAGCAATGCGGCCGTGCTCTCATAGACCGGCTCGCGCAGCCACACAAAAGTCGCGCCGGTCACGAAGGCGAGCAAGAACGCACAGGTAAACACCATGAGACGGTGGGATCTTGCGGGTGGCAGGTCTGCGCCGGAATACCCCAAGAAATCCCTTGGCGGCTGTGAGCTGCGCAAAATTTCGATCGACGGTAGATCCTGCATGGCTGATTTCCCGCGAAGGTTGCTCGTTGTCGTTTACACGCTCGGTATTCTAGCCCGTGTAGGCTCGGGCCGGTCTATAAAAGCACATCACCGATTGGATCAGCTTCCGGGAATGATAACCCGACCGGTATGTCGAACCGTGTTCTCTGTGTCGGCCAACTTTGACGAGATGACGGCCGATGGCCAAAGCATCGGCTGTGAATTCCGCGTTGGCGGACGTGTGGATAGATTTCATTTCTTGTTGGGAAATATGACGGTGTCTCAATACCGACTTTGCCGCACGCTGCTGGAATTCATGTTTTCCTGATACAATAAGCCTTTTCTTTGCTAGGCCTTGACGGGAAATAAACTTTCGTGCGTTCCGAGGGTGCTATCCGGAAGTTCTCATCGATAAATGGATTTTCGCCCACGATAAAGTTTGGCAATCGGCTTGGAATTTTGGTACGGCCTGGTCGCCCTCGGTAACCAGTGGGTGCCGAGGGGCAACATAAAACAACAGCGATATCGGGCACTTTTATGATTGTTAAGGAATCTAGATTACAACAGAGACAGCACAGTTACAGTCGGGACGAATTGATTCAATGCGGACGCGGTGAAATGTTCGGCCCCGGCAATGCCCAGTTGCCGCTTCCTCCGATGTTGATGTTCGATCGCATCACCCGTATCAGTTCCGATGAGGGGCTTTACGACAAAGGTATGATCATCGCCGAGTTGGATATAACGCCGGACCTTTGGTTTTTTTCCTGCCACTTTCAGAATGATCCTGTGATGCCGGGCTGTCTCGGCCTTGACGCCATGTGGCAGATGATCGGATTTTACCTCGGTTGGATGGGCGGGTTAGGGCGCGGGCGCGCGTTAGGTGTGGGAGAGGTCAAGTTTCGCGGCCAGGTACTGCCGCATCATAAGCTTGTGACTTACCGTATTCATCTCAAGCGGGTGATGATGCGCAAGTTAGTCATGGGGTTTGCCGACGCGGAAATGGAGTGCGATGGCAAGGTCATCTATGAGGCTAGCGATCTTCGGGTCGGCCTGTTTACCTCTACAGATGCGTTCTGAGCGAGCTATACAGATATGAGACGCGTTGTTGTAACCGGCATCGGTATCGTTTCCAGCATAGGCAGCAATCAACAGGAGGTAACCGAGTCTCTGCGACAGGGGCGTTCGGGTATTCGGTCCAGTGAAGAATACCGGGAGATGGCATTCCGCAGTCAGGTCTACGGTCCGATCGATCTGAATTTGGACGATCTTATAGATCGCAAGATTCGCAGATTCATGGGAGATGGCGCAGCGTACAATTACCTCGCCATGCAGGAGGCGATCGCCGATTCGGGCTTGGACGAATCCGAAATATCGCATTCTAGAACCGGCTTGATCATGGGGTCGGGCGGTCCTTCCACGGCGAATCTCTTGCTTGCGTTCGACAACTATCGTGAGAAGGGCGTTAAGAAAGTTGGGCCTTATATGGTGCCCAGGACCATGTCCAATACCAATTCCGCCTGCCTCGCGACGCCGTTCAAGATCAAGGGGGTCAATTACTCCATCAGTTCCGCATGCGCGACCAGTGCCCACTGCATAGGAAACGCGGCGGAACTTATTCATCTGGACAAGCAGGACATCATTTTCGCCGGCGGCGGCGAGGAAGTGCATTGGACGATGACCGTGCTCTTCGATGCGATGGGAGCGTTGTCTTCGCAATATAACGACAGGCCCGAGATTGCATCGCGTCCCTATGATGCCGACCGGGACGGATTCGTTATTTCGGGAGGCGGCGGGGTACTGGTTCTTGAGGAGCTGGAGCATGCCAAGGCCCGTGGAGCCAAGATTTACGGCGAGCTTATCGGATACGGCGCGACCTCCGACGGTTTCGACATGGTGCAGCCTTCCGGCGAGGGGGCTGCGCGTTGCATGAGGCAAGCCATGGAAAGTGTGCGCAACAAGATCGATTACATCAATGCGCATGGAACGAGCACGCCGATCGGCGATATTAAAGAGCTGCAGGCCGTGAAATCCGTTTTCGGCGATGAGGTTCCGCCCATTAGTTCGACAAAGTCGTTGACAGGCCATGCTTTGGGCGCTGCGGGCGTGCACGAAGCGATTTATTCCTTATTGATGATGAATGGCGGTTTCATTTCCGCTTCGGCCAATATCGAAACGCTGGACCCGGGCGCGGAAGGCGTTCCCATCGTGCGGAAGCGGATCGACGATGCCCGCATCGACACGGTCATGTCGAACAGCTTCGGGTTTGGCGGGACTAATGCTAGTTTGATCTTCGGGCGTTATGGTGGATAGGGCGGCAGGCGCTCTGACCGAAAAGCAGCGTTACGAATTCAATAAGCTGCAAAAGAGATTGCGCCGTTTAGTCGGCGAGGCCATCGCCGACTATCGAATGATCGAGGACGGCGACAAGGTGATGGTTTGCCTCTCGGGAGGAAAGGATTCCTACACGCTTCTGGATGTCCTGCTCAGTCTTCGGCTGAATGCCCCGGTTCAGTTCGACATCATTGCTGTTAATCTGGATCAGAAGCAGCCGGGATTTCCCGAGCACGTGCTGCCGGAGTATCTCGCCGGTCGCGGGATTCCTTACCATATCATTGAGCAGGATACCTACAGCATCGTCAAGCGGGTAGTACCGGAGGGCAAGACGACATGCGGTTTGTGTTCCAGATTACGACGCGGGTTGCTTTACCGATATGCCGCTGAGCACGGCATTACCAAGATCGCGTTGGGTCACCATCGCGACGATATCCTTGAAACCTTCTTTCTCAACCTGTTTTACGGCGGCACCCTTAAGGCAATGCCGCCCAAACTGTTGAGCGATGATCGGCGCCATATCGTTATTCGGCCACTTGCGTACTGCCGGGAAAAGGATATTGAAGAATACGCGCGCATCAAAGCGTTTCCGATTATCCCGTGTAACCTCTGCGGCTCGCAGGAAAATTTGCAGCGTAAGGCGATGAAGGAAATGCTGCAGTCATGGGAAAAGCAGTTCCCAGGGCGCTTGGAAACTATTTTTACAGCGCTGCAGAATATAGCGCTATCTCAGCTTGCGGATCGCAATTTGTTCGATTTCATCGGGCTCGATCAGGTACGAGGCGATGTGACTGGTAATCAGGATGCTTCCGTCTCCGCCGGGCTGGAAGTGCTTTTTCTCTGAATGATCCAATCGGTACCTCGTGTTTTCTGCCCGTGCTAGGCGGGTGCGTGGGTTCAAACGTTCCGCCCTTTCTGCCCCTTGCATTTTCGGGAAATCTTCTTTATAAAAGATTCCGTGCTACATGCACTACCAACTAAAAAATCTTAAAGCTTTGGAAATTGAGGAGGATCTTATGAAAAAATTGGCATGCGTTATCAGCTTGGTCATGGTAGCTCTGGGAGTGATTGCTTGCGGTAACTCTCCTGACGGTGACAAACAGAAGATCTCGACCACCGTATCCCCGAGCCTTTAATTTTTATTTTTGATAAGTCTTTCTGCCCTTTGTACGAAGCGGCAGTAGCTTTTAATAATTAGCTTTTAGCCTTTAAAGGCACCGATATTAACCTGGATGAAGGTTTCTTCATCCAGGTTTTTTTGTGTCACTGAATCATAAAGGCGCGGCTGGTTTACGTACCGTTTTTGTTGCTACGATTAACGGATCGATCCGTTGGGCCGCTCGTGACAGACGTCCAGCGACTTGACAGCGCTAGCTCAGACGGTAAGATAACCGGCGCGATAGCATTGTTCTGCTATTAAGATTTTCGATAAAACCAAATAAGGTAGGTTAAGAAATGGGAGCCATACTAGATTTAGTTGAAAAAATGAGAACCCCGATGGGTATGGTGGTCACTATCGTAGTTATAGCTGCTGCCGTCTTCTTCGTCCGTTGGGTTTTCAGCGACGACGACAAGAAATAGGCCACCAAATGTGGCAAGCATAGGCGTTACCTTATAAGTTTTTAATCTTAGTTAACAATCCTATCCTTGCCACTTCCTCGTAAGACTTCTCCTCCACCGCTCGTCTAGCTGGGCAAATAGCCTAGCCATTCCCGAAACCAATCGATTCTGGTGCCCCAAATCCACCACCCGTTATAATTGCTTGCCCTCTTTTTCTACGAGAGCTGTTTTTCGGGTGCGAAGCTCGCGCCCTCTGGGAAAGCAGTTCGTCGATAGGAAATAAGGGGTTGTTTACATCCTTGCCAAGGGAGGGGGAGGAAATATGCGAATATTCATCACTGGCGGAACTGGGTTTATCGGCAGGAGCTTATGTAAAGCACTGCTTGGCGCAGGTCATCAGTTGACCGTGCTTAGTCGAAAGCCTGAGACAGTGCCCGGAAAGTGCGGGATCGGAGTGGTCGCGCTGAAAAGTTTAGCCGAATGGACGTCGGATCAACATTTCGACGCTGTGATCAATTTAGCGGGAGAACCCATTATCGGCCCCCGTTGGAGTGAGCAACGAAAACAAATTCTATGGAATAGTCGAGTCACCCTGACCGAGCATCTCATCGACGCGATCCGTAATGCCAATTCCAAGCCGACGGTGCTTATCAGCGGATCAGCGGTTGGAGTCTACGGTGATCAGGGGAACGAAATCCTTGATGAAAATTCGCCCCCGGTACGGGGCGAGTTCGGCCAAGAACTATGCGAGGCATGGGAGCGTGTCGCATTAAGTGCAAGGGAATACGGCGTTCGGGTATGCCTGCTTCGGACCGGATTGGTCATCGGCAAGAATGGCGGATTTCTGCAAAAAATGCTGCTTCCGTTCAAGCTTGGGTTAGGTGCGCGGCTTGGCGATGGTAAGCAATGGATGTCTTGGGTTCACATAAACGATCACGTTGCGATGACTCAGTATTTATTGGAGTCGCCGGCTCTCGACGGAGCGTTCAACCTAACGGCACCTGAACCGGTGCGCAATGATGAGTTTACTCAATGTTTGGCAAACGTTTTGAGACGGCCCGCGCTACTAACCGTTCCGGCATGGCTTCTCAGGCTGGGTGCCGGCGAAATGGCGGAGTTGATGCTGGGGAGTCAGCGGGTGATTCCCAAGCGTTTTCAGGGCCAGGACTTTAAGTTTTTGTATAACACCTTAGGGCTGGCGTTGCAGGATACGCTTGCGTCAAACAAACCTCATGTTCCCTGAATTTTTGCACGCCGGTAGTAGTGCGAAACTGATTGGTATGCTTTTCATGCTGTAGTCACCGTTATCCGTTGCGAATGGTTATGGCTGGATTTGGGCAACGAAATCGATAAAACTCCGCGCCGGTAACGCGCCTTTATGTTGTCCTGGTCAATCTCGGCAGGCAGATGTATGACCCGCTCAAAAAAACCATAGGCTCGTTCCAACAGAAAATAACGTTCGCCAATGCTTCCCTCGTGCGCATTTCGCTTTTCGCCCCGGACGATTAGCTGATCTTCGAGGATTTGTATTTCGAAATCGTCGGCCTCCATTCCCGGGATTTCTATATCGATCGTAATCCGATCATTCTCCTCCCGCACTTCCGCTGGCAATAAACCCCATCGCGACGCTCCCTGCGTCAATTTTCCCCCTTCGTGAGGAGGCTCGCGAAGTGTAAAGCGCGTGAGTGCATGGGACGCTCGTTGTTTCAAGGCAGACCAGCCTTCGGCAAGCGAATGCAAAGTATGGTGTAGACCGTGGTGTATGTGGTTCAGCGTGTTCATAGAAGGCCCTAAAATGTCACTTACAGCGCGCGCCGGCGTAAAGCCTCGAGTTCTTCGAGTAAATCCAATGCCAGTGCCGCGCCGGGCAGGTTAACCCCGAGATCGCGTTGCAGATGTAACGCCGTTTGCAAGCGCCGTAACGCGGCGGTGTTGAATTGCCAATTCATCGGCTCCGAGCCTTCTGGATCGACAATTCCTTCGTTAACCATTTCAAAAATGGATTCCGCGTCGACTCTGCATGCCTCGCATACATCTACCAGAGATAGTTTAATCGTTTCGTCCAATACCATACCGGACGAGGAGGTAGCGGTCCGATTCGTCATGTTCACGCTCCCATATGCGCCCGTGGATTCATCGGCATGACCTCGGCCATCTTTCTATAGAGAGACTTGGCCTCCGCGGTTGTGGCCTCCGGAATCACGATGCGCAGAGTTACAATTTGATCTCCTGGTGGAGTGCAGGGCAGCCCGCGGCCTTTTAAGCGCAGCCTCTGCCCACTTTGAGAGTTAGGAGGGAGCTTGAGTTCGACTTTGCCGCCTAACGTCGGTGTGGGAACCGAAAGTCCGAGAGCGGCCTCCCAGGGCGTTACTGGCAACTCCAGCGAAATATCCGCGCCTTCGGCGCGAAAGAATGGATGAGGCTTAAATCGTATTTCCAGGTAAAGATCACCCGCCGTGCCGCCCAACCGGCCCGATCCGCCCTGCCCGGACAGGCGAATGCGTTGTCCTTCTTTGACGCCTTTCGGTATCTTGACGTTTAAGGTGCGGGTCTTGTTAACAACCCTGCCTTTTGCATCGATTTCCGGGCTCGCAAGAGTAACCGTTTGAGTCCCTCCCGAGAATGCCTCGTCGAGGCTGATGTAAATGTTGGCATATTGATCCTGGCCAGATAGAGGTCCAGTCCAGCCGCTACGGGGTTCTCGCCGCCCGCCTCGCGTAGCCCGGCCGAATAGGCTGTCGAAAAAATCGCTAAATCCGCTTGCGTCGCTCCCCGTAAAACCGCCACCACCAAAGTCGAAGTCAAATGCCCAGTCGGGTGGAGGCGTAAAACGTTCGCCGTGCTGGCGACCGGCCGCGATTTGATCGTAAGCCGCGCGCTTTTCCGGGTCTTTCAAAACTTCATAAGCCTCGCCAAGTTCCTTGAAGCGCTCCTCGGCATTACGTTCCTTGCTGACGTCCGGATGATATTTGCGGGCGAGCTTACGATAGGCTCGCTTTATATCCTCTTGCGAGGCGTCTCTGGATACACCCATGATCTTGTAATAATCCTTGAATTCCATGAAACAGTGTTCCCTGTTAGATTTTGGATAAGGCTACCGCTGCGGGGTAAGTTATGACATTGAAAAGCCTTAGAAATCATAACAATGTAAAGCAAGCAAGCACAGCTGCGCCGGTCAGGTGGCATGCTTTGGAGCAGGTATCTGCGGCGTATCAAAGACGAACCCCGCTTTCGCGGGGTTCTCGGTTTGACAGACGAGCTAAATGGCTCGTTTAGAAGGCCAGGGAGCCACGCATCTGAACCGTGTCGAGATCTGACGGATCCCCTTCGAGAAGTGCTCGACTTGTCCCGGCGGTGCCGAGATCTATATCGATCACATGGGTGTAGTCCAGCATCAACCGGAACCACGGATTCAGATACCAGTTGACACCGAGGGTCGCCGCTGTCTCGCGTCCGCCACGTTCGCCGGGCGTACCGATCTTGTTCATGTTGACTTGCGAAATGCGGCCTTTGAGTTCCCAGGCGCCCCAGCCGCCGGCCAAGTCAAAGTTTCGATTGGGCGTTAAACGCTTAATGACGGCATCTTTCGGATCGTAGGCGGCGGCCCGCGATTCGCCGGTCAGGCTATACATCACGTCGAAGTGCCAACCGTCGAACTTGGCGTCTTCGGTTCCATCCCCGTTCCGTTGCAAATAGGCCACGTTATATTCGCTTTCGAACGAAACGGGGCCGTAGGCGCCCGTTGCCTCGGCGTTGAAAAACACCTCATCGTCGATATTTCCGATATTCCCGGTATCGATCGGATAGAAGTGATCGATGTGAGTGGGGCGATTGCGATACCGAACGGTTTTGTCGCCCTGCTGCGGTACTCGGTAAGCGGCAGAAGCGCCGACATGGAACAGCTCGCCCGGTTTAAACCAGGGAGCCCAAGTAGCGCGCCCCGACGCGCCCCAGCCTTCGTCGTCCGCCGCGCTGTCAGCTTGCCGTGTTGCCGTATCGCCATAAATGCCAGCTGCGGCGGTCCATGTGCGACCGTAATGATCATAGCGGAGGCCAATCGCACGGTTCACAGAAACATCGGTGAAAGCATACTCCAACGAACGTTCCATAAACGGCATGTCGTTGGAACTCATCATCTGCTGAAAGCTGTACGGTTGCTTGCTTTGGCCGATGGTCCATTCGCCCCAGTCGAAACCGGTGTATTTTACGAACGCGTCCTTGAGTCTGACTTGCTCGTCGGCATAGTCCGGTTGCAGCTTGAATTTCCAGTCGTTGAAGAACTGGCCGGCGACCTCGATACGGACACGGCGGAGTTCGGTGCCGGAGTCGAGATCTCTCTTTGTCGCTTCTTCGTCGGCAGGATCGAAGCTTCCGTTACTAGGATCGTTGTCGTTATAAGTTACAAACTTGTCGCCGGACTGGATGGCGGCGTCCGCATGGAGGCGCCCGTTGATGGCGAATTTGAAGTTTCCGTCGTTCGATTGAAACTGAAGTCCCTTTGCGCCAAGAGTGACCTTGGCGTCATCCGGAGCTTTGGGCTTATTGGCTAAAGCATCGATTTTTTTATTAAGGCGTGCCTCTACGGCTCTAATCTGGTCGCCGTCCCCCTTGGAATTTGCGGCTTTCTTAGGCGTTTTGGGTTCTTCGGTCGCTTCTTCGTCGACTCTTTCAAAGTTGCCGAGTCGTACGCGCCCCGGACCGGGTTCTGCGTAAATTTGCTTGGTCTTGCTGTCCATATAAAGGTCGAGTGCATACGCGTTATTCGCGCCGACTCCGGTAAATGCAACGGACATCGCACAGGCTAAGTGTTTAAATCTCATTGTTCCCCCAATCGTAAAACTGTGCTCGAAGAATTGCGCCTCTAGAGCCGACGCAACTTTTTGGCATATGCCCATTTTTTGGGCTGTTGGTTACATCTCAACAATCGATCGCGCCAAAGCAACAAAAGATTAAGGGGAGACTATGACTATTTCGTTACCGAAATATTACGAACGTATGACAATGACGAACCGCGTTCGCCTCGTCGAACGTATAGCCGTCAGGCATCGATATCCCGCGATCGAGGGACGACCAGAATAGGCCAGTTAATGGTTATGCCCTTGCGAACGAGGGCCAGTAATAGACCGTCTTAAAGACTGAGGTTCCTAAGGGGAGGCGAGATTGCTGTTGCTGCGTTCTAAAATTTAATGGCAATCAGATCATTGAGCTAATGCGTCAAGCTCGTGATAGATATGCGGTCGATTAACTCGCCGCAGGATTGGTTTGGGTTTGGGTGGTAAGTTGACTTTTAAAACCCGAGCAGTTGACAGGGTGGGTGGGTTAGGGAATAATGTGCAGCTCTTCCGGTGCTGGCGGTTTTGAGTGCCGCGGGTGGCGGGGAGGGAGAGAGAGGGGTTGACACGGAATGGAAAGTCTTTATAATGATCCTTCTTTGCGGCGGACGCCGAAAGCTCTTTAACAGATTGATCAAGCAATGGTGTGGGCGCTTGTGTCGAATTGGGCGAGTTTGACCAGATTTCGA
>NZ_JBDIVO010000039.1:0-23018 GCF_039794385.1 Methylocaldum sp.
AGGTGTTCCGCCGAGTAGGCGGCTTAGAAGTCAGTTCCCAGCATGCTGCGCAAGGCAACTGGATGTTCCGCCGAGGTCACGAGACTGACGAGGCCGCTGAGCAGGCTGGAAACCGCAGTGTGCAACTTCCCGAGGCTCGTCAGAAGATTTTCCGGTGGCGTGTAATCCAGTGATGCCTCCATCCCAAGGACCGTTTCCGCGACGTACCGAATGTCGCCGAACCCATCGATCAGCCCTAGTTTCCGACCCTCTTCCCCCGACCAAAACATCCCGGTAAAGAGATTGGGGTCGTTTGCCAGCCGCTCACCTCGGCCTTCCTTCACAACATCGATGAATTGCTGGTGAATGGTCGCGAGCGTCGCGCGAATTTGGGCCAGGGCCTCAGGTTCGGGCTCGGTAAACATATCCAGGATCCCTTTGAATTTCCCCGCGGTATACAGCCTTCGCTCGATGCCGAGTTTTTCCATAAGCCCGGTGAACCCGAAGGAATCCATGCGCACGCCAATCGAGCCGACGACGCTTGCCCGGCTGGCGTAGATTTGATCGGCCGCCACCGCGATGTAGTACGCTGCGGACGCTCCAACATCGTCGATAACTGCAATAACTCTCTTTTCCGGATGCTCGGCCTTGAGAGTTTTAATCTCCTCAAAAATCATACTCGCTTGGACAGGGCTCCCGCCTGGGCTATTGATCTCGAGAATGACCGCTTTCGCTGACTCGTTCGAAAACGCCCGGCGAATACCTTGGATAATCCGGTCGGCGTTGGCTCCGGACTCGGCTGAAATCTCCCCCATGATTTTGATCACTGCGGCATGGGGACTGTGCTGCGCTTTGAACGTCTGCCAGCCTGAAAAGGCGGTCATTACCAACATCAACGCCACAAAGCTGTACGACAGCGCCTTGAAGGCGAAACGCCACCGCCGGGACCGGCGCCATTCCTTCAGGTTTTCTTCAACAATTCGTAGCAGAGCCTCACGCGCCCAGCCGTCATCCGATGTATTTTGGTTCTTCGGGGTGAAGTTGGTCGGGTCGGTCATCGCGGGCTCCCTCAATTTGCCTGGTTCTTGGATTGGTTTTCGGGCTCGATGAAATACAGCGTCTCGCCCCGGTGGAAGATGACGGGATACGGCCGTTCGTTCGTGGGCGCGCTGTAGATGTACACCCAGTCGGGGAGAGCGGCGCTCATGCGTTGAAGATGGGGGGCTTTGCCAATGGCTATCCTTTCCTCTGGTTTATCATGAACATCTCTCAACGGATGAAATAACCACGCGCCGGCAAAAGCCTCCACAAAGTAAGCGGCCTTACCACCGATCCACTCCGGCGACTTTGACAGCGGTCTGAGCGATTCCAGCTTAAGCGGACGCGTGTAACAGCGTTGTCGTTGGCCATCACATTCACCACCTTCAATGACATGATTTGTCTCAACGGTATCGCTTATCAGTCCGGGGTATCGTTCGGTCTCCGTTCGGACAAACCGGTACGGCTCTGGCAACGTTTTCATGTAGGTATCGAAGAGCAGAGCGCTTAACTTTGCTGCCGCCGCTTCTTGATTTAGCGCCTCGCTTGCCGGCATCCAGACCCAAATATGATTTTCGAGGACTGGATGTTTTCGGGGTGCCGATGTGAGCACACTCAAAATCGACATTGCGCCGGCGCCGGCAAGTGAAAAACCAGGCGGCGCGATCCCGGCGCCCGTTAACTTGCGAACTCCTGTAGCAAGGCCTGCGGCATGAAGGAGCTCCCGACCGGCGGCGCCGGAGTCCGTGCCCTTCAACGCCGCGGCCAGTTGAGCGCGCGGCACGTCGTTGAGCGGCTCGGGTTTTCCGGTATAGACGTTGGGGCTGGTCAGGCCGGTTGCGAGCGCGATCTGCAAAGCGAGGCTATATTTCGGATCGCGTTCGTAAAAGTCGACCGGATGAAACCGGCCGAACATCGCGCATCCGGCATTTGCTAAAGACAAACCGATCAAGATGGCTCCCCGTAAAAACAACCTTTCCACTGTCGTTCTCCTTCTATGGATTGAAATTCACTTTGCCCCCAGGGTTCGGAAACACACGTCACTTTGGCCCCAAGGCCCAGCCTTGTTCCTCGGCCTCGCGGCGGATCGCCGGCACGTCGAGCCCGTCAAGCCGGGTTCGGTTGCGGTCCAGCGTATTCTGGCGCGTGCCGTCGACGTTGAGCCGGCTGCCCGCGCCCGTCAGCTGATCCAGGTTCAGTTTCGCGGCGGCGCTCGCCGCGTCCGGCAGATGGCCCGTGGCTGCCAGGATGGCCAGCCATTCGTCGAGGTTGACCTTGGACCAGTCGACATACTGCAATTTCTCGACCGGAATGCCGCTGCAATCGGGTTCCTCCTTCTTGCCGAAGCTCATGCCGAGTTGGGGGCGAATCTGTTCCTGCAGGATCCTCGCGAGCGGCGACGCGAAGCAACAGTAGCTCTCCTTGTGCAGGAAACAGACGCCGAACTCATTCGTCTCCTCGCAATACGTGCCCAGGTAGGTACAGCTCTTCAGCTCCTTGCGGGCGACCAGCTCATACTCCGACTGCTCGCACTCGAAGACGATCTGGACGACGATGACCACGATCATGTAGATGGTGTAGGCCATCATGATCATGTTCAGCGCAGTGCCAACATAGGCGCCGCCGCCGCCGAGTTGCAGCGTGCCCCCCGAATTGGAGGCGAGTTGACCGGACGGCGTGAAAGCTGATTGAGCCCCGTTTGTCGTGGCATAGCTGAACAGAAGGTTTCCCGCCGCCCCCCCGAACGTCTGCCCGACCCAAGTCGCCACCTCCTTCATCAGCATCGTCTGGAACTGGCTGATCAGCCCCTCCTTCGCCACCGTGCTCGCCGCGGCCTCGGTCGATCCGGTGATCGCGTTCACTGCCTGGTCGTAGAATCCGGCGAGCGTGTCCCAGACGCTGACGACGGGTTTTCGAAGTTCCTCCCACGCGCCCAGCGTCCCATTCGCTTTGTGGAGCCTCACGATCGCGCTGTCTAGCTGCCCGACGGCGAACAACAGATCGATATAGTCGCCGAGGTCGGTCGAGGTCGGCGCGTTGCAACAATCGACCAGCGTGACCAGTCCGCCCGCGATCTTGCACGCGCGCGCCTCGCCCTTGAAGACACGGCAGGTCGTGAACTCGAAGCCCTGCCCTTCCTGCTCGTTGATCTCGGTCTCGCACAAGGTGTCCATGGCCATTTGCTGGCTCGCGTGGAGAGCCGCCACCGCCCGGACGAAATCCTGGCTCTGGGTCCGGTCCACGGTCACGCAGTCCTCGCCCATGCAGCGGATCGGACCGGCGCAGGTCTGCTTGCTGGCGCTTCGGAGCGTCGGAATGGGTTGCGTCGTGCCGCAGTCGTAGAGGTCGCTGGATCGCCAGCAGGCGCCCGAGGCTCCCCCTTTCGCGCCGTCCACGCACTCCGAACGGATGAACGCGCAGCCTTCGGCTTCGAGAGCCTCGCAGGATTGTCCGCCCTCCTCGCCCGGCGTCAGGCAGTGTTCGCCCGCGCTGTCGGTCCAGCAGGACCCGACACCGCCGGTGAAATCGCACTCGGCGTCGATCGAGACGGCGCCGCAGGTCTTGCCGAGTTGCGGGAACAACGGCTCCGGCAGGTCCGATTCGCAAATCCGCACGCCATTGTATTCGAAACACTTTTGCTGAAGCGCTGCGTTGTACATCCCAGGATCTTGGGTACAGCTCACGCTGGTGTTCCGGCACAGGTTGTCCTGAACCGCGCTCACTAGCTCCGGACATTTCGCATTCGACCAGAGCCACTCGACCTTCTCGATGCGCTCGACGCTGAAATACAGCTTCGCGGCCATCACCCAATTTTCGCCGCCGACGTCGTGTTGCCAAAACGTGCCCACCAGGCCGTTTTCGCAGGACGGCATCTGCGCAATGCCCTGCGAGACCGAATCGTCGACCTGATAACCGCCGTCGTTGCTCCAAAGACCGGAATCCAGCCAGCCCACGGTCTTGACATGGCGAATCCGGTAAGGCGCCGAGCCGTCGCAGATGGTCGCGTAATCGAGTTTTGGTACGACGATGCTGCCGCCTGCACCGATATCGCTCCACCAGGTGCCTGTGCCGTTTTTCAAATCGAAGCTAAAGGAAATGTTGTGCTTGCCAATCGTGCCGAGCTTCACCTCGACCGTGTCCTGGGAAACGGTGTACTGCCGGGTCGCGGTGCAGGCGGACGGCGGACTCGGCACACGGACACAGGTCTTGTAGTCGGGCAAGCGAGCCTCGAATTCATCGTCCGTGAAGACCGTGGAGGCCGTGCAATCGGCGAACGTTTTCGCGAACAGGTCATGGTGGTCGAGCACATCGTCGGTCTTGGTCCAGACCGGATCGTTCCTGAGGTCCGGATGGGCGCGGTGGGCGGCGTCGATCACGGTCCGGTACGCTTCGCCGGTCTGGGTCGCTTCGGTCTTGAGCGCCGTTTGGGCATCGAGGCCCGCCGCAACGGTGCCGGCGTTGTCCCCGTACAGCCCGGTAAAATCGCTCAGGTTGCCCTGATCCGCATCGGGAAAGAGATCCTTGACCTGGAGTGACGACTCGTGCGCAGTGCCCGGATTTAAGGTCAGCGTGCCATTAGCTTCGTTCAGATCCGGAAAGTGGAAGGCCTCGACCGCCGAACGGCCGGCCGTCTGGCCCTGACTCGCTGCCTCATCGAACGCATCGCCATAAGCGAGGCCAAACGGCGTCCAGGCGACCGCGATATTGAGCACGGCGACGAGGGGCCAAGTGAAGACGGGATGGCGGCGGACCCAGGCTGGCGTCATGGTTCAGATCCCCGCACAGCAGTCCTGCCAGCGCCACAGGAGATAGACATGATCTTCGCCGGGCCCGGGATAGGTTCGGCCCACGCCCCACCGGAAGGTGCTTTCGCCGATCGCGTGCGTGCGGTCCGTCTCGGCCACCGGATAGAAAAGACTCATCCGGTACTGGTTCTTCGGCATGAACGGGTAGATGTTGCCGCCGCACAAGGCGTCGTTGCCGACCGTCTTCCACGCCAGCCCGCGCCGATGCAGGGCCGCCGTGGCGCGGGTCGCGAGCAGGCTGGAAATCCGCGGATCGGTGCCGGCCGAGGTGTAGGCCACCCCGGATAAGGGGTACATGTGACCCCAGGTGCCGGCACACCAGAACATCGCATCGATCGGGTGGCCGGCGGTGGCCGCGACGCCGTCGGCCGCGCAGGCCGCGACCGCGAGGGGATTTGCGAACAGCGCGGCCTCGGGGTTGGTGAAAAAGGCGAGTTCGTCGTCGTTCCAGGTGGGATCGAGCTCGGACACATAGAGCAGGTCGAAATCGCGGTACCCGTCCACGTTGCAGCGGTCGTCCCAGAACAGGTCCAGCAGGATGTAGAGAGGAAAGGCGTAATAGTGATAGTTGTAAAAGGAGGTCTCGCTGACATCGTATTCCGCGTGCCCCGCTGTTCCGAGGAGCCGGAGACTCGCGAGATCGGATTCACTCAGCCTCGCCCCGCCCAGGGACGGCGCGCACCACGGGGTCCGCACGATCTCGATCAGCCGGGCGGGACTCCAGAGTCCCAAGGTCAGGCCCAGCTCCGGAATCCCCGTCGGCGAATCGCAGGCACAGAGGATCTTGTCGCTGACGCCGTCCGGCACCTCGCCGTCTCCCCAGGTCCCGCCCGCAATCCGGATCGGAAACAGGCAGCCCCAGCAGATGTCGGTGATCAACTTGCCGGACCAGACTTCCGCGTCGGGGCACAGGGGATCCAAGGCTTTCCCCTCCCCCTCCTCGGCTGCCGACACATTGGTCTTGGCCAGCGACAGACCGGTTATCAACAGTGCCAGGCCCAGGGCTTTAACCCGCCTTCGGATGAAAGCGGACCGTTTCATGAGGACTCCTTTTCTCTCGCTTCCGGACTCGCGGCCTGAACCTCCCGCACGCGGATCATCTTGCCGTCCGCTTCCACTACCGAAGGCACCCGCTCCAGCTGAAAACGGTTGCGGACATCCGGCGTGAGCAGGAATACCGGGCTATCGAGCCGGTGTTCGAGCTCGGCCAGGGCTGTCCCGCCGGCGTCCCGCGCAAGGCGCGTCGCGAGATAGAGCACGCGCTTCCTCTGGGCCTCCCGCCCGAGCCGGCGTGCCGTCTCGATCTGGGCCAGGCGCGTCCCGTCGAACACCACCAACCGGAGGCTGAAGGGCCGCTTTTCCAAGGGATTGACGGTGTCGCCGGCGCGCACGATCACCGTGCCGTCGGGCGCCACCAGATCGCGCGGCGCGGTCACGGTGAGATCCACCTTGCGCTCGCGGGTCTCCGTCGCCTCCGGGAGTTCGACGAACCGGCCCCGGTCCCAGAAGCGCGCCAGCGCGAGGCGCTTCTTGTCCTGCCAGTCGATCGCCGCCAGGCGGCGCTGCATCTCCTGGATCAGATCGATCTCCGCAACGGATTCAATCGGCCCCTGGACGCCAAGGTCGCCGCGGCGGCCCGCGTCCAGCTGCCGGCGGAACCAGTCGAGCCCGCTGACGCCCCGGACACGGGCGAGCACCCGCCCCTGTTCCTCCAGCATCATTTCCGGGACCGCAGTCACGCCGTGGGTTCGAAAGCGGTGGGGGTCGAGGCCCACATTCGGTGCGGAGTCGAGGTCCTTCAGGAGGTCGCGGAGTTCCGCGATGAAGGTCGGAATCTTCTGACCCGGCCGGGGGCCGCGGAACACGATCAGCACATCGGATCGCCCGGCCGCCTCTTCGAACAGCGCCTTGAGCGCGTCATGCCCCATCGCGGCGGAGACGTAGATCACGATGCGCCGGCCGGACAGGCCGTCCCCGCCGGGCGTTGGCGTGCCGAGACCAGGCAGGTTCGGCTTCGGCGCAGCCTTCATCGTCTCCCGCGCCTGACGTTCGGCCGCGTCCCGGTGCGGATTAGCGTCCAGCCAGGCCGGCCGCTCCGCTTGGCCGGCGGCTTCGAGAATGGCGCGCGAGCGCGTCAGCCAGTCCTCCTCGGCCCATCCCGCCACGGGGCGCAATACGGCGAAAACCAGCGCAGCAAACCCGACGCGTTTAAAACAGCGCATAGGCCCGGCCGATGATCTGACGGTCGTACATGTAGCCCCAATAGCGGGAGTCGAAGCTCTTCGGGGTTGTCCCGGTCACCCAATAGGCGCGCGGCGGCACGGTCTCCTCGCGCCGGAACGCGGCTGGATCCTTCTGAAGCTTTTCCGAGTGGGGCAACCCCCGTGCGATCTCCGCGCCGTTCACCATCGTATGAAACTCATCCACGCGAACCCGATCGCCGCTGACGCCCGCCACACGCTTGACGATGGTGCGCCCGTCCTCGAAATAGGGCGCCATGCGCTCGGCGCGGAACGCGACCAGATCGCCGCGCCAGATGTTCTGGTCGTAGGTGTCGATCAGGACGATCCGGGCGCCGTCGAGGCAGGTATCCTTTTGCGCGTCGATGCCAAGGCGGAACCGGTGCCCCAGGTAATACTCGGCCGCAAGAATCAGCGCGAGCAGCGGCAGCGCCCGTCCCAGGAAGGCGCGTAACGGCACGCGCCGGCGCGCGGGTGCGGTGTGAAGCGGTAAAGCGTCAGTTCGGTGGTCGAACATATAAGTCCTCCGGGGCGGCCAGAACGGCGGTGGCGTCGATGATGAGGTAACCGGCGGCTCCCAGGCGCGAGGCTTGCTCGCGCAAGGCGGCGACGGTACGGTGAATCTCGGCTTCGGAAGCCGACGGCGGAAGCGACTTGATGACGGCCGCGCGGTCGAGGACGAAAACCGGGGTGGTCAGCGCCAGGCGCTCCAGCGGTTCGGTGAGCGCCTGGCGCACGGTCAGGGTGCCGGCCAGCGCGCCGCACACGGCGGCGATCACGACCATCGCCAGCATCCAGGTAACCTTACGCGGCATGGGCGTGCTCCCGCGTGTCCCGCGCTTCGAGGACCCGGCGGATGGCGTCGTCGAGGTTCAGCCCCTGGCGCCGGTATTCGCGGAGCGCCTGCACGTCCTGCGGCTTGGTGGAGAACAGGATGCGCTTGAAGGGATCGACGATCAGCCGGCCAATGCCGGAGCCCATTTCGGTGAGAAAGAAGATCTCCGAATAGGCGCCCGGCAGCGTGTGCACCGTCTTCAGGAGTTCATAGCCGCCCTCGCTCAACGGCAGGCGGCGGTCCTGCCTCAATTGGTCGATGACCTCCGCCTTTTGACCCAAGAGGTACATGTTGGCCGAATTTTCGACGATGGCCCGTCCCGCGGGATTCCGGTACAGGTCGTTGACGGACTGGGTGATGGTGATCGCGGCGCCGCCGTATTTCCGGAACCGCCGGTAGCCGTGCTCCATGAACTTGGAAACGTCCCCCTCGGTCAGGAGGTCCCAGGCCTCGTCGATGATGACGATCTTCGGCCGGGCGCGCTCGCCCAAGAACATCGTCTGCTGGATCTGATAAATGAGCTGCAGGAGGACCACCTGCTGCAAGTGTTTCCGGCCCTTGAGCTCCTCCAGTTCCAGCACGGTGAAATCGTTCCGAAACCGGGCGGTGTTGGGTCCGTTGAAATAGCGGCCGTACTCGCCATGGGCCGTGAACGGGAACAGCTGCATCCCGATGTCGACGACGCGCTGGTCGGTCTCCGCGCAGAGACGGTCCGCCACGTCGTCCACGCTCATCGCCCGGCCCTTTTCGGTCCAGAGATCCTTGAGCACGCGCTTGAGACTCGCGGTCTGGAAGTCGGTCAGCTTTTCGGTGGGCGCCGCCATCGCCGTGACGAGGCCCGCGACCATGTCCGCCTCTTCCGCCCAATTCTGGATGAGCGGGAACGGATTCAGGCCGATCACGGCCTCGTGCGTGAACTGGATGAAATCGCCGTCGAGCATTTCGGCCAGGTTCTCGTAGGACCGGCCGACGTCGATGACCCAGACCTGGGCGCCTTCGGCGAGATAATTGGCGATGATCTCGTTGGTCAGGAACGACTTGCCCTTGCCCGATTCCGCAGCGATGCAGAGGTTGTAGTTGCCGGTGGTGTCGAACAGCGACACGCTCATCTGCTCCCCGTTCCGGGAGATGAAATTGAGGGTGGGCGTCCCGGTGCCCTGCCAATCGCCGAACAGGGGCAAAAGCGGAATGGCGTGGCGGGTCGCCAGCGTCCGGTAGCGTTGGAGCGAAGCGATCGCCGCGCGCTCGGCGCCGAACGGCAGGCAGTTCAGAAACAACGGCAAGGCGAAATACTTGTCCTCCAGCAATTGGAAGCCCAGCTCCCGAAAGTACACCCGCGCATTGGACACCGCCTGCGCCTCCTCGGCCTCATTGCAAAAGAGCGCGAGGCCGAAATAGGCGCGGATCGGCCGGTCGCCGTCGGCGAAGGCCTCGAACAGAATGTCGAAGTTTTGCTTCCGCTGTTGCAGCACCGGTAGAAACCGAGCGATCGGTGTCGCGGCCTGATTGGTGATGAATTGGCGGACGCTCTCGAGCCGCGCGCGGGTGCTTTCCGCATCCGGATAGTGCAGCGTGACCGTGATCAGCACGTTTTGCCGGATGCCGCGCGTGCCCGACAGGAGGTCGCCCAAATAGCTCTTGGCGCCGCCGAAATACATCTGATCGGGGGTCCGTTTGACCGACAGCATCTTGACCCGTTTCCGCCCGAGCCAGAGACCCCGCTCGTCCGTGCGGAGGTCGGTGTCGTAGTCGAACAATTGATCGCGGATGAGTTGCCGGATATCGCACTCGGGGATGATCCGGTCCTTCCAGCCGGCCTGGTCGCCCCAATTGAGGATCGTCGAGAGCGTCCGGACGTAGAGATCGTTGCCGAGCGCCTCGGGTAGGAGGCCGATGGTCGCAAGCGACTGTTCCGTCGCCATCCTGAGTTCCGCCGCGCGGGCCAGATCCTGCAGGCTCGGCCTGGGGGCCACGATGGGGAGCTTGACGGCGACGATCACCTGGGTGCGGCGAAGGCGCGCGCCGGACACCGTTTCCGGCGGGACCTCGGTTCCGTTCCGGAGAAACTCGACGGCGGCCTCGGTCATGGCCTGATAGGTCGCTTGCGTCTGCCGGAGACGGCGTGCCTTCATCACCGCGAGGGACTCCTCGATGTCGGGCGAGGTCCAGAGACTGACCTGGAGGAGCGTATCGGTGGGCCAATCCTGGTTCAGCAGAACATTGACGCGGGACGGCAGATTCGGGTCGGCGCCGGTCAGGGGCCGGCAGAGGAATCCGAAACTCAAGGACTGATCCGCGTGGAGAAACAGTTTCTCGTCGGGATCGTAGGCCAGGGTGGTGAAGAGCTCATCCACCCGGTGGACTTTGGGAATTTTCATGGCGTCTCCGTTGGCATATGGTGGCCGTTGTCACGCGTGGACGGCGGCGATGTCAGCTGGATCGTATAGGGCTTGAGGGCAACCACCCTGGCCCGGTTTCCTTTCACCAACTGACGGGCACGCGCCGGATGGCACGGCTTTAACGGCTGTCCGTTCCGGTCGATGACCTGTACCGTGGACATACGATTCGATCCTGTCGCGTTCTCGAAGGGCCCGGCGCACGCCCAAGCGCGCGCCGGAGCCGTTTTCAGCAATGCACCTCCTGACGGTTTAAATGACCGCCGTCACGATGTTGTCGATGATAGTCGGGGTCGCGAACAGGCCGACGCCGCTCGCCACGCCCATGACGAATCCCATGATGCTGCCGCGAACCACCCCGGCCACCAGACCGACGATGACGAAGCAGATCGCGATGACCCGGCCGAGAATGCCGGAGACCCAGCCGGTCAGAGTGGCGTAGATGTCGTTGAACTCGGCGCCGCCGGCCCCGGCCATGGCCTCGGGCGCGAGGAGGACGAGGAACGGGGCGACGAGGGTCAGTAGCGCCACCGTGGTCGTGTGTCGCCGAGGCGGCGTGGCGCTCGGCCGGAACCCCTGGATCGGGTCGCGAACCGTTTTGGGCTTGGATCCTCCGAACAGCTTCCCGATCCAGCCCGACACCTTCTTTCGAATGCACAGCATTCGATTGCACATGACGTTCATAAGTAACTCCGTGGATATCGAAAGGCGGTTGCCCGCCGATCCTCGGGAATCGCTTCCCGGTCGGTGAGGCGGTTGCCCGCCGGTCCTCGGAGCGTGTGTGACCCCGGTGGCTTGCGCGGTTGCCCGCAGGCCTCGGCCCCCCGGTTCAGGTCACTTAAACCCTGAACCGAGGCGCTGGTGTTGTTCGGCTAGTCGTCGTCGGTATCGGCCGAAGGTACGAAGACGCCGGTGCCCGCCGCAGATTTTCGCGGCGACGTTTCCGTCGGGCGCTGTTCGACCTGAAGGGGAGCCAGCGACGGCGCGACCGCCGGCGCCGCCGGGCCGATCATCCAGCGGCGCGGCTCGAGTTCCGTGTAGATGTAGCTCGACACCATCAGATCGCCCTCGGCGTCCTCCCACGGAGCGATCCAGACCCGCATGACGCGGGACGGGGTCCGGATCGGCGTCGGGTCGTCGATCTTCGGGTACGGAGCCCGCGCCCATCGCGCCGGAGCCACGTCGGCGGGCGCGGCACGCACTTCCTTTCCTTTCTTTCGGGCATCGCCCGATGACGGCGGCGAAACCGAATGGTTCGAGGCCTTATAGGCGTCGGTGGTGGACAGACAGACGGGATCGTTCGGCATGCCCTTGCAGCCATACTTGGCGGCGCAACCGCTCAGCGCCACCGCGATGGCGACGAGTGCGAGCCGTCTCATGAGCGGCCCCCTTTGACGTTCGGTAAGGCCCGTTCAACGCGCGCGGCCGCCTCCCCGGCCAGCCAACCGGCCAGGTCGTCCGGCGCTCCCTTGAACGTGCGCCCGTCCGGCGCGATCAGGAACGGTACCGCGTCGATCCCGAACAGGTGCGCCGTTACCAATGCTTTCTGCATCGGCGTGCGATCGCAGTCCGGGCCTACCTCGGCCGGAATCCCGTCGTAGCGCTGATGCATCAGCGCATCGCGTGCCTGATCCCTGGCCCCGGTTTGCAGGAGGCAACCGAGTCTGACCACCAGGCTTTGCGATTCCGCCCCCAGGACCGGCACGGAAACCAGCTGGAACGTGTAACGGTCCTTGAGGGCCTCCATCTGATGCTGCACCTTGGCGCAGTACGGGCAGCGCGGATCGACGAACACCACCGCCTGTTCCCGGCCGGTGCCGTAGGTCACGGGTCCCAGATCGTCGAGCTTCAGTTTCATCCGGGCGAGATCGATGCGGTTCGCGATCCGGTCCACATCCTCCAGGGTCTCGATCTTGACCTGGTTCCACACGTCGGTGACGGTGCCCTGGAACACGAACCGGCCGTTCGGCGACAGAAAGAACGTCCGGTCGCCGGATTTGACCATCTGGAGCCCCGAGATGGGCAACGCCTTCAGGCCGTCGATCTTGACATTCAGGAGGTCCACCGCCGGCAAGGCCGCCGTCATCGGCAGACCGTCGCCGGCGGCCGCCGGCCCGCTCAGAGCGCCGAGCACCGGAAGAAGAGACAGGGTCGATCGGAGGGATGTCGAAGTCATGAGCAAATCCTCGTTGTTGGCGTCAGATTAACGGGTTGCGGCTGTCCCGGCGCTGCAAAAAATGGCCAAAACACGCACTTTGGTTCGGCAATTCGGCACCCAAAACCATGCGGTACAGATGAATGTCCCCTTCGGCCGGTGTGCCGCAGTGCATGCGCAGCATCCGTGCGACGGCTGCCGAATAGTAGTTCCTGAAGCCGAAGCGGAACCCCATGATGGCCGTCATGGGGATGACTATTACCGACACCGCGACGGCAGCGTCTAGAAGCGAGCGCATAGCCGAGGCGATCGTGGCCGGATCGGCTTTGTGAACCTCCCGCACTATCTCGACGGACGATTCCGGTGGGGAAAGCGCCGTGCCGGCTGCCATCCAGAACGCCAGACCAGGCACCACGATGACCAGCTTGCCGAGCGCGACCAAGACCATGTGACCGAAGTTAAGCAACTGCGCCACCGCGTTTCGGTAGTCTCGGAAAGCGGACCGCTGCATCGCGGCGTACTGCGCATCGGTCACGGTGCCGATCTTCACGCCGTTCATCAACACGTCCCAGGTCAGGGTGTTGCCGGCGGCAATGCGTCGGGCATAGGCCGCGCTCTGCTGATCCAGCCAATAGTTGAGGCCCACGCTGGCCGCCGCCGTCAATGCTGAGATGGTCAACAGATCCAGCCACCCGCGATCAGCCCTCCAAAAAAACGAGAACATCAGAACGGCGACGACCGCTAGCATGGTGGTCAGCGCCCAGCGTTTGAAGTTGTACATGCATGGATACTCCGTGTTTGTTTAGCCAAAACGGCTTTCGGGGTCGGCGGCGACTCAACTCAATGATTCAGCTTCAAAGTCGTGCCTTTCTGCACGATGAAGCTGACCTTGCGGCTAGCGTCGACCTCGATGACCGGAAACAGGTTCTCGGCCAGATCCATGTAGTAGTGCGCCAGCCGGTCCATCGTGTAGCCCGCGCCCCGGAGCGCCCCGCCTTCCATCGCCTGCTGGCTGAAGGCGCGCTGGAACGGGGCGGCGCCCCCGGCCAAACCCGCGCCCCCGGTCAAAATGACCGGGATCTGATTGCGGCCGAAGGCGTCGGAAAAGCCCCTCAGGAATCCCGCGGCCAGGGCGTTGGCCAGAAGCTGGCCGCGCTTTTCGACTACGCGCCCGCGGATGCCGGTCTTGCCGTCCTCGCCGGTGGCGTAGGCGTCGAGCGGCACTTCGATCACGCCGCCGTCGTCGCGGACGCAGGAAAAGGTTTCGCTCCGGATGTAGGCGCGCTCGGCGCTGAGGTCGCCGTAGCCCGCCGACACCAGAAAGCACTCCCGAACGTCGGCCCGGAAGCGGTTCGGCAGAATGGCCTCCTGCTTCACCCGTACCAGAACCGGCATCGGCTGCTTCTGCGCCTTCCGTCCGGTCGGCGCATCCATGCCGTTGAGGAGCACGCCGCTCAGAATGCTGCCGGCGGGGATGAACACCGGCGGATGCTGAACGGAGGGCGTCGGCAGGGCGTTGGAGGCGGTCGCTAGGGTATCGTCCTTGATCACCCGGATCTGGAGCGGCGCGGCCGGCGCATTCTGGACCGGCCGTCCGGTGGACGCCCCGGCGCCGTACGCGGGTCCCGCCGGCGCGCGCGACGCCTGCTCGAACACGGCATTGAGATCGTCGCGATCGCCCGGACCCCGGCTCGGACGGGCCGGCCGCTGGGGCCGTTTTTCCGAAGCCGTGCCTTCGGCGCTTCCCGGCGGGTTGCGGAGGGCATCGACCTCGGCGGCGAGCGCTTTCATCCGCTCTTCATAGGCTTGGCGCTCCGCGGTCGTGTAGCGCTTGAACCGCTCCTCGTCGGACAGACGCTGGGATTTCTGCTGCTCCTCGATGGTCTGGAGTTTTTGGCGGAATTCCGCAAACTGCCGCGACTGCTCCCGCAACTGCGCGGCCAGCCCGTCGAGGCCCAGGGCGCGGGGATCGGTGTCGGTGAGGATATGCTTGACCACCGCCTGTTTGTTGACCGGCTGGGCCACCTCGGGCGCCAGCAGGGCGAGTCCCACCACACCGGCCAGCCCGGCGGAAGCGAACCCCGCGACCGAAAGGTTGCGTTTGGCCGTAGGCGTCAAGGCCGCCCACCAACTCCGCACGACGCCGTTCATTGGTGGGCTCCGTCCGTCAGCAGAGAGGGCCGCGCCGTGGTTTCCTCATCGGGTGCCCGCCGTCGCGCGATATACAGTTCGGTGGCCTCACCGGGCGCGAGGACCACCTTGGGCCAGGCAGCCACCGCCAGAACGTCGCCGTCGAGATCGGCGCATGTCCGCTCGTCGATCTCGATCGTTTCGCGTCCGCCGTTGGTGGCGACGCCGACCAGGATCACCATATCGTGGCCTTCCAGGGCCTGCCCGGTACGGGTCGTGAGCGCCGGCTGGCCGCACCGGATCGCTTCCGAGAGGTCCGGCTCCCGCAGGTCGAAGCCGCGCGGCGTCCGTTGCAGCCCCAGTTCGCGAAAGATCGCTTTCAGCTGGGCCACATACGCCGGCTGATCGGGTCCTGCTGGCCCGACCCCGGATTGCGCTTGGCGCTGCAGCTTGCCCAGCTTCTTGTACGATGCCGGGGCGAGGCTGAGACGGATTTCCCGTGCGGGGATCCGTTTCGGGATCAGGGTCAGCGACAGCGCGAAATCCTGGTTGTCGCCCGGCGTCAGATAGAGGGTCACCGGCGCCTCGTCGGCGGGCGCGACATACACGATCCGGCCCTTGGTCTGGGTCTGCGCCGTGCTGACGGTCGTCACCACCGGGTGCTCGAACGGCGTGACGATCCGGTTCAGATGGCCGAGCGCGACCGGCAGCAATTCATTGACGCCGGGCGACACTAGCACGGTCTCCGGCGTCAGCGTCGCCGTGTCAGCGTCCCCGGCATGGCCGACGGCGTCTTGCAGCGCCCTTGCCGATACCGGCAGGAGCTCCACCGCCTGGGCGGGGTCCGGTTCGGCGCGGAGCGGCAGGGACAGGCTCGCCAGGAGGGCGAACGCGAGGCGGTTTAGGTTTCGCGTCTTGGCGCTCATGACTTGCCCTCTGTGTTCGACGTCGCTTTCAAGCGTTGCAGGGTCTTCGGCTCGTCCGGGTAGACGTCGATGTAGTCCAGCCGAGGCCGGTAGTTCTTGATGCTGAGCACGAATTCGTAGGTGCGCCGACGGACGTCCGGATGGCTATTCGGTCCCTGGCTAGTCAGTTCGCCGGAGACGAACACCTTGTTGGTCTCTTCCTCGAACAACACCTGGCGCGGCCGAAAGCTGATCGTCACCCGGTCCATCTGGATCGCCTTGATCTGCTCGGCCATGGCGTCGAGCACGGTGCGGTAGATGCTTGGGGCCAGAATCGGCTCGATGGCTTCTTTCAGAAAGTCGGCTGTCGCCGGCGTCACATTGCCGAGCAGCTCGGCAAGATACAGTCCCCAGGCTTCCTTGTACTCGCCGGAGGCCTTCGAGCGGGTGATGTCCACCTCGTGCGTGAGCGTCGGCGGCACGAGCACGATGCTGCGTTCGGTACGCCAGGCGGCCAGCGAGGTGATCACGCCGATCGCGAGCAGCCCCAGGATGACGAGGCGGCCAAACCGGTTCTCGGCTTCGATGCCGTGCCAGGTTTTCAGGAAGTCCGACAATCTCACGGCAGATACCTCCGGATGAACGGATTCGGGATGGTGACCGCCCGGCTCGGCAGCAGGCCCAGCCAGTAGGCGGCATGCAGGGGATAACCGTCCGGCCGGTTGTCGCGAAAGCGGCGGTAGAACTTGACCGCCATCACGCCGATCGCCACGGCGAGGATTAGTTGCCCGATCAGCATGCCGCCGATCAGGCAGGTGACGAACGCGGCCATTTCGTCGGCCGGCCACAAGATGAGATGAATGGGGTCGTCGATGTATTTCGGGAGCGAGACGGGTTCCACGGAGGACCTCCTTTCGAATCGGATGGCCCTATTCTGGCGAAACTGAACCGCAGCGGCGTTGCATTAAATCGCCGAAATCAGAACTTTGTGCAGCGTCGGACGCTTTTTTCGCGGTCATAATCGACTCACGTCGTTTCCGTCGGAGAAGCTCTTCATGATCGTCGCCACCACCCCGGCCCTCGTGGGTTTCCGAATCACTGAGCATCTCGGCGTCGTGTCCGGCGTTGCCGTGGAAGGTATGGACGTCGTCCGCGATCTCTTCGCCGCGTTCCGGAACGTTTGGGGCGGACGGAGCCGGGGGTATGAGAAAGGTTTGGAGGAAGCCCGCGAACGGGCGCTGTTACAGATGGTCGAGCGAGCGGGGGCCGCCGGCGCCAACGCCGTCATCGGCGTTTCGGTCGGCAGGGACTCTGCTGGTTTAGCCTGGATATTTCACTGCAGTGGAACTCCCGGATCAGGCGCTGTTTGACGTGGGTCTCAGCAAAACCGGTGGCCAGTTCGGCTTCCCTGGCCGCGACCGCTTTGTGCAGCCGGGCACGGCGAGCCATGCCGACACAATATGCCACCTTAAGCCGTTCACACCCGCGCAAGAGCCTCCTCGGTAGAAGCTGTAATCGCCCTGGACCATGATCCAGACATTCGGCCACGCCTGGTGCAGGCGCGTCACCCACAGTTTGATCACGGCCCCGAATGCTTCGCGCCATCAGTCCGGCTGGGCCGCAGCAGACAGACCAGCAGGGCCTGACCGCCGAAGATATGCAGCGGCAGATAGCAATTAGGGGTCGTAATAGCTGTGACTCTGGGTAAGCTGCTGATCGCCGTGCAAGGATACGTCCGAGGCGTCGATGTCGAGCGTGATTCCGCGCGGCGCCCGCGGCTGAGAGGCAATGAGCGGCTCGATCGGCACCCGGTTCAGGGCCACCCCATCGGCAAGGGTCGCCAACCGGGAAAGCGTGGGGCTGCTGGCCAGTTCCGTCACCTTGCCCACCGCCGTCTGCAGCAATGGATCGTGTCGCAGGCAAACGTGGTCGTTGAGATCTTCATAACCGCAACACGGGCCATCAAGCCGTTGAGCGATCAAATCCCGCATGGGATGATGAACCATCCGCTTCGAATCGCGGGGATCATGCAACACCTCCGCCACGGCTTTCGACAAGCCAATCCGCCGGTCGATCTGGCGCAGCAACATTAGTCCCCCATCTGAGCTGATGACACCACCCGAAAAATTCGTCTCAATGACACGCCTTCCCAAGCGTCCAACGTCCAGCGTTTCCGCCGTACACTTGGACATCGGCGCAGATCCCCACCAAATCTTTTTAACAACCTGATTTTAGGTGTGTTTCAACACTGTGCCGCCCGCCCTGCGGCGAAATATCCGCGCGAATCGGCCTTATCATGACTTTCCCAAAATCGCATAACACACGGGCGTTAGGACGAGGCTCGCGGCCATGCCCGCCAACAAGCCGGCCGAGAGGGCCAAGGTCATGGGAATCAGGAACTGGGTTTGCGCGCTGGTTTCCAGCACCGTCGGCAGGAACCCGGCGAAATTGGTGAGAAAGGCCAGCAGAATCGGGCGGAAACGGACGGTGCAGGCTTCCAGGATGAGTTCCGATACCGGCTGATCGGTTTCTCCTCGCTCCTTGATGTAGTCGAGTAGCACCAAGCTGTCGTTCACCACCACGCCGCTGGCGGCGATCATGCCCACCAGGGATTCCATGGACAAAGGCAGGCCGGCCAACCAGTGCGCCAGTACACCCCCGCACCAAGCGACCGGCGCGGCCAGCAGAAAAATCAATGGGGTGAGATAGGACCGGAACGGTACGGCGATCAGCGCATAGATCATCACCAACGCGATCAGGGCGTTGCGCCAAAGCGACGACAGCGCCGCCTGCTGGTCCCGATGTTCCTGGCCGAATTCGGCGCGGAGCTCCGGAAACTGTTCCCTCAGCACGGGCAGGTGGTTCTGGTCCAGGTCGGCGTAAATAGCGTTCACATCGGCTTGCTGCCGGTCCACCCGTGCCTGCACCTTGAGAACGGGGCGGCGATCCTGCCGGTCGATACGTGCCTGCCCGGGTTCGAAAGTCACGTCCGCCACCGATCCGAGCGGAGCGTGGGCGCCCGAGGGCAGCTTGATCGGTAAAACCCGGAGCGTATCGAGGGATCGCCGCTCGTCCTGGGGCAGGCGCACCATTATCTTGACCTCTTCGCGACCACGCACGAAGCGTTGCACCTCCTCACCGAAATAGGCTCCGCGCACCTGCTCGGCCACATCCTTGAGCGTCAGACGCAGCCGTTCGCCCTCGGGCTTCAGCGTTACCCGCAATTCCGGTTTGCCCGGCTCGGCAGAGTCGATCACGTCGAACACGCCGGAATAGCCGGCAAGCCGGCGTTTTAGCTCGCCGGCGGCTTGCGCCAGGCGGGTCGAGTCGGTATCGCTCAGGTCGATTTCGAGGTCGTAGGGCAGATCGCCCTGTCTGTAGATGAAGTCAATCTTCGCTCGACCGAGATCGCCAATGCGCTGGCGCCATTCGCGGACGAAGTCGTCGATCACTAGGTGTTCGCGGGCATGCGGCGCGATTTCCACCCACAGCCCGGTCCATTCGGGATGGATCGAAGTTTCCAAGCTAGCCACCACGCTGGGGCTGCCAGATGGCTGCTTACGATCCAGATCATCGCGCAAGCTGAACAGCGCCTGTTCGGCGCGGGTGGCGAGTGCCCGCATTTCGGCGTAAGGGAGGCCCGGCGGCAGAGCCAGACGGGCCGATACGCTATCCAGGGTCGCATCCGCCTCGAAAGATAGCCGAAGGTAGCCGCCCGCAACCAGGGTACCTGAAAGCACCAGCAGCACGGCAAAACAGGACAGCACCAAATAGCGCCATTGCAGCGCGCGCATCAGGAACGGCCCGTAAATGCGCCTCACGAAACCATTCACGCCGCGGTTCGTCACGCCGCGCAATCGGTCGAGAAGGCCCGGTACGGAGCGGCGCGAAGGCGGAACGGTCAGATGGCTCGGCAGGATCAGCAAGGCTTCCACCAACGAGAGCGTCAGGGTCAGGATCATCACCAGACAGATCGGCCCTATCATCTGTCCCGCCCAGCCGGGGAGAAAGAGGCCGGGGAGAAAAGCGACCGCCGTGGTCAGAACCGCCAGGACGACCGGCTGAGCGACGCTTTGCGCGCCGCGCACGGCTCCCGTCAGGCTTGAATCGAGACTTGAACCCGGCGGCTCGAGACCGGAGGACACATCGGGCACGGGCCCGTCCCGGTCATGTCCTTCGGCCTTCGGCCTCATATCGGCCCCCTGCTCCACGTGCACCGCCTCCCCGACGATGATGGCATCGTCCACCAGCACGCCCATGGCCAGCAGGAAGCCGAACAGGGACAGCATGTTCAGGGAAATATCGAGCATCGCCATCAGCCACAGCGTACCGAGCACCGAGGTGAGAATGCCCATGGCCGCCCACCAGGCGACGCGGGCGCGCAAGAACAGCACCAGCACGACGAAAACCAGCAGGAACCCGGACAGTCCGTCCTCCACCAGGGTGTCGACCCGCTGGGCAAAGGACACCGACATGTCCCAGGAGGTCGACAGGTGCAGACCTTCCGGTAATCGCCGCGCGCGCTCGGCCACATACGCCTTGACCCGTTCCGCCACCGCCACCACATCGTGACGCGCGTACACTTCCACGCCGTACGCCGGCTCGCCCTGGAAGCGCGCTTCCGCCCACTGCTCGGCCAGTCCGTCGGATACGACGGCGATGTCGCCGAGCCGGATCTGGCTGCCGTCCGGCCGAACCACAACCGGAAGGCTCGCCAGGGTCTTTCCGTCTTCCGCTTTGCCGCGGGCGCGCAGCAGCACTTCCCCCATTGGCGATTTGAGCTCGCCGCCGGGCAGATCCAGAGAGGTCCGGCGCAGCGCGTCGGCGATTTCCGCCGGAGTAAGCTGCAACTGCCGCAAACGGGCGGCGGACACCTGCACCGCCACCTCGTACGGTGCCTCCGCCGTGAAATCGCCGAGCCGCACCACACCGGGAATGCGCAGGAGGTCATCGCGTATCCCCTCGCCCAACCGCTTCAGGGTCAGGTCACTGGCGGGGCCGTGCAGAATTACGTTAATGACGAAACCGCCCAACTCCTTCTCGCGCACTTCGATGCGGTCCACCGCCTTGGGCAACTGGGGAACCGCCTGGGTACGGCTGCGGACGGCCGAGATCAGGTCCGGCATCGAATAGCCGTCCGCCACCTCGGCGAGCACGGTGCATTTCGCTTCGGAGCTTTCGCTGGTTAGTCGCTTCACACCCGGTAGATCGAACACCGCCCGTTCCAAGGGGATGCACACCGCTCGTTCCACTTCCGCAGGGCCGGCGCCGGGATAGGCCGCGACGATTTCGACGGTATCGGTGCGGATCGGCGGCAGCGCTTCCTGGTCAAGCACCCAGAGGCTGACGATGCCGCCCAGCCAGATCAGCAACATCAGAAGATTGGCCGCGACCGGATTGGCGGCGAACCAGGCAATGAGGCCGTCAAACGAGGCTTGAGACCGCAAATCGGAGGCTGGAGAGCGCGTGGTCATTGGTTTCCGCCCGTATCGGGCATGATCCTGCCGACTTTCTCTCCGGCCTCGGGACTCGAGTCTCCAGCCTCAAACCTCACCGCCATGCCCTCCACCGCGACTTGGACGCCGCCGGTGATCACGACTTCGCCGGCGGCCAGTCCGCCGCCCACCAAGACCCGATCGGCTTCGCTGCGCAGCACCGTCAGGCGGCGGATATGGAGACGCCGCTCGGCATCCACCACCAGCGCTTCCTGAGAGGTGTTGACGGCGCCCAGCGGCAGGACAAACACGCCAGATTGTTCCCGGCCTTCGATCTCGGCCTTGACGAACATGCCGGGCAAGAGGGGCTGAGCATATTTGGGGCCGTACGGTTCCGGAACTTCAGCCACCACGTGCAATAGACCAGTGGCGTCGTCGACCCGTGCTTCGCTGCGCACGATGAGACCCTCCCAGCGTTGTTCGACACCGCCGACAGCGGCCGCCAGCCACACCGTAGGACCTGGACGGCGATCGGCGTTGCGCCGCGTGAAGTCCAGGTCGAGATTAGCCTGCTGTTCGGTCGAGACCGGTAATCGGACTTCGACCACATCGGTGGCATAGATCCGTGCCAAGGTCTCGCCAGGCTGCACGTAGTGGCCGAGGCCGATGTGATTGGCCAACACCCGCCCGGCGAATGGAGCGTGCAGTTCGCACCGGCTGCGGTTCAAGCGCGCCTTGATCAGTTCGGCTTCGGCGGCTTTCAGCTTGGCGCGGGCTTCGGCCAGTTGCGGCTCGTGCAGAGTCAGTGGCGTCGGACGGCCTTCGCCGAGAGCCTGCCATTCGCTCCGGGCCTGTTCGGCTTCGGCCTCTTCCTGAGCGAGCCGGCGCCGAGCTTCGGCTAATCGCGCCTCGGCGGCGGCGACGGCTTGGTCGTAGTCGCGGGGATCGAGGCTCACCAACGTCTCGCCCGCCGCGAAAAAGCCGCCGGCGATGAAATCCGGGTGGAGCCGCATCACCTTGCCTGCTACCTCCGCCACCCAGTCGATTTCGGTGCGGGGCGTGACGATACCTTGCGAACGAACGTTCAATCGGACGGTCTGCGGCTCGGCTCGGACGACCGAGACCAACGGCGGTTCCGCGCGGGGAGCTTGGACCCCGAGCGTGGGCCGGTGAGCCACAATGGCGAAGGCGCCGACCGCGCCGGTCAGCAATACGAGGATCGGAAGGAGGATTTTCAGCATGGTTTCACGCGGTTCAAATATCACCTCCCAGCGCCAAATACAGACCGATGCGGTTGTTGAGCAATTGCCGCTTGGCGGCGAGATGGGCGCTTTGCGCGTTCAAGGTGCTGCGATAGCTGTCCAGCAGCGTCAGGATTTCGATGAAGCCGTGGCGATAGGCATAAACGGCCAGCTTCCGGCTCGCCTCGGTTTGCTCGACGGCTTCCCCGAGCGCCCGCTCCTGATCCCTCAGCCATTCCTCGGCGGCGAGCGGTTGCTCCACCTCGCGGAAGGCGTCGAGCGCCGTATTTTTGTACACATTGAGCGCTTCTTCCGCCAGGGCTTGGTTCAGCCGGATCTCGCCCTTGAGCCGGCCGCCGGTGAAGAGCGGCTGCAGAAATCCGATCGCGACATTCCAGACCACCGCGCGAGGATCGACCAGTTCGGTCAAGGCCGGGCTGCGGGTTCCTCCGGTCGCGGTCAGGGCGATACGCGGCAGGAGGGCCTTTTGCGCGCTCTCCACCCGGAAATCGGCCGCGCGCAGTCGGTCGAAAGCGGCGATGATATCCGGGCGTCGTTCGAGCAGTGCCGAGGGCATTCCCGCCGGCACCGGCGCGGGCGGATCGGGCAAGGACGCCCTCGTCGTCAGATCGGCCGCCGGATAGCGTCCCAGCAACACTTCCAGCAGGCGAGTAACCGTTTGAACCCGGTTGCGCGCCGCCGCCCGCTGGGCTTCGGCATTGGCCAGATCGGTGAGCGCGAGGCGCAGATCGAGGCCGCGGGTGAGTCCCCGCGCGAAACGGCCGCGCACCAATTCGACGATGGTACGGCGCTCTTGGATCGATCGCTCGGCGACCTCGACCTGGAGCTTCGCCTCCG
>NZ_JBDIVO010000040.1:0-22654 GCF_039794385.1 Methylocaldum sp.
GCGAACGGGCAGCGAGCGTCTTCGAAGAGTTGTTAGTGACGGGAAGTGCAGGACATCGACTTCGGGTACGGCCGGATTGCGGTGTGCTGCCTGAGGATGCCTATCAAGTTGTGCAACCAGACAGGGCTCCGAGGCTGTTGATTCTCCATTAAAGATGGAGGCAGGACTCAAGTGCGTCAGGGATTCTTGCGATCAGCGCGATCCAGGATGAATCGCGCCGTCATTAAATCCAGATGGCCGCCGCCGCCGTTTTTGAATAGGGTGATGTCGGCGGGAGACAGTCTGCCGGGATGGATGCCGCGGCATAGCTCGAAGTGATCGGCCAAGATATCCGTCACGGATATCACGCCGTTCCGGATGGGGATGCAGAGTTCGCCGATATGGGCGACAGTGGTCTCGCGGGAGTCGACGAATATCTTGGCTCGCCGGATGGCAGTGTCGTCCGCCTCCCGCATATCCGGAGTAAACGCGCCGACCAAGTCCAGGTGGGTTCCGGGCTTGAGCCATTCGCCTAGGATGAGCGGAGCGGTGGCCATGGTCGCGCAGGAGACGATATCGGCGTCGCGTACCGCTTGTTCCAGGTCCGTCGTGGGGTGTATCGAAGTCCGTAGGCCAGCCAGGGAATCCGCTAATCTTACCGCACGGCGCGGCGTGCGGTTCCAGATCCATACCGACTCGATAGAAGGGCGGACGGCCAGATGCGCTTGAATCAGATGAGGCGCCATGGCGCCGGCGCCGACCATGAGCAGCCTCTTGGCATCTTCGCGGGCCAGGTGCTTCGCGCCCAGTGCGGAATCGGCGGCCGTTTTCCACAAGGTGAGAGCGGTGCCATCGAGGCACGCCAAGGGTCGACCGTCCTCGGCGCCGAACAGAACGTAAAGGCCCTGTACCGAGGGGAGTCCACGGGTTTGATTGTCCGGGAAGACCGTCACCAGCTTCGCTCCGACGCCGAGTTTGCTTTGCCAGGCGGCCCGTACGAGAAAGTGCTGCGTTTGCCCGTCCGTATGCGATTGGCTCAGCAGCAGATCGTCCATCGCATCGATCTCGCTGCCGTGGGCCGCTTCAAGCCAGGCCACTAGAGACGGATAATCGAGCCGGTCGTTTATTTGTTCGGCGCCGATCCATTTCATCCAGGCTCTCCGAAGAATGTTCCTGTAGCGAAGCCTACCACGAATGGCTTGACTTGAAATTCAGTATGATCCCGCCGGGAACGCTATCCGGCGGTTCAGCTGTCTTATCGACGTATTGATGAGGTTTTGGTTTTCGGAGCCGGGCTATGTCTACCATCGTCTCTCACGCGGCGGTTCCGATCGCGCTGAGCGCCTGTTTTCCGGATGGCATTCTATCGCCTGAGGTTGTGCTATTGGGTGTCGCCTGCTCGATGATTCCGGATCTGGATGCAGTCGGTTTTGCGTTCGGGGTGCGCTACGGTGATCCGTGGGGACACCGCGGCATGACTCACTCCATCTCCTTCGCACTATGCCTCGGAGCGTTATCGATGGCCGTTCTGCCCGGTGAACACAAATCTTGGCCGGTTTTCGTATTCCTGTTTCTTTCGAGCTTATCCCATCCCGTCATCGACGCCCTCACCGACGGCGGTCTGGGCGTTGCGCTTTTCGCGCCGTTCTCGAACAAACGTTACTTCTTCGCCTGGCGACCGCTCGCCGTGCCGCCCATAGGAATCTACGCCTTCTTTTCGGCCCGGGGATGGCTTGTGCTTAAAAGCGAGATGCGCTGGATTTGGCTGCCCTCGGCCTTGTTATTCGGTGTGGCGCGGGTCGTTAAAGCGCTCTTGTGATCGTTTTGCCTTTAGGCGACATTTAACGGCTCCCCGTCGTGAAATAGAACCAGCTGGCCGCGGCGCAGTTTGGTCCAGATTTCGTTGTCGGTAAGCGGGAGAGTGGCGATGACAGTCACTTTGTCGTACGGTGTCGTGAGTTCGCTGAAGTCTACCGTGATGTCCTGATCGACCAGGTGGGCGCAGCCGAACGGCGCTTTGCGCGTGATGAAGTGCAGATTCGTGGAACAGTGCGCGAAGAGGGAATCGCCGTCGGAAAGAAGATAATTGAAATCGCCGTGTTCCGCGATCTCGGCAGTGATACGCTCGACCACGCCATAGACCTGTTCTCGGCTCGGGGAACCATGTGGGAACGCCCGACGCAACGCATTCAACAGATAGCAGAAGGCTCTTTCGCTGTCGGTATCGCCGACCGGCTGAAAGACGTCATCGGGGCGCGGCGGATCGAAATGTTCCAAGGTGCCGTTATGGGCGAAGATCCAGTAACGGCCCCACAGTTCTCTTCGGAAAGGATGGCTGTTCTCAAGGGCAATTCGGCCTTTGGTGGCCTTCCGAATATGGGCGATGACGTTGGTCGAATGGATCGGGTAATGGCGCACCAGATCGGCTATCGGCGATTCGACTGTCGCTTTGGAGTCGACGAATAAGTGGCAACCGCGGCCTTCGAAAAAGGCGATGCCCCAGCCGTCGCGGTGGTGATCGGTCAATCCGCCGCGTACGTGAAATCCCTCGAACGAGAAACAGATGTCGGTCGGAACATTGCAGTTCATTCCCAAGAGCTGGCACATGGTGGATACCTACGCGATAGTAATCGACGGGCTCGGGTTTTAGTATGCCAGAACGGCAGCAAGCAGGCGGCAAGGGGGGCGTCTTGTAGCCCAACTGGATTCCGGTATTAGGCTGCCGTGAGTTCAAGCATCTACCAAATCCTTCAAAGAAAGCCCCTCGGTGGCTTGTGCGCCGCACGTGTGCAGTCTTTCCAATAGATGATCCACGGCGGGGACCGAGAGAGTGTTCTTGTCGATGGACGACGTTTCAGCCGGCGACGTTCGTATCGCTTCCAGAATTTCGGATACCGTGATGGCCGACAAATCACGGGCGGGAACAAATCCTTGATCGCCTTCGACCGCGACCAGAATCAAATTCCGTGTTTTCAGCGCGTCCAAGATTTTCTCGATCATGAGATCAGGGAGACCGAGGTGCTGGCTTAGGGCGTCGGTCGTCCACGGCTTTTTTCCCTGATGAAAGTGTTCCGCGATCAGGTACATGATCAAGAAACCGAGGCGTTCGAAGAGCTGATAGCTGAGTTTGACGTCGCGCTCGGCCAGATGGATGTAGCGCGGATGCTGGTGATAAACCGAAATCTGAGCGCCGATCAATAGAATGAGCCAGCTTACGTAGATCCAGATCATGAATACGATGAGGATCGCGAAGCCGGAGTAAATGGCGGCGTACCGGGCTGAGCTGGCGACGAATTCGGCAAACAGCCAGCCCGCTCCGCGCCAGCCGATGCCGGCCACGATGCCTCCGACCAGAGCCGAACGAAAGTTCACGTGGGTGTTCGGAAGAAATCGATAAGCAAAGGTAAAGGCACCGATGATGAGGAGGTACGGAAGAATCAGTCCCAACAGGTAATACAAGGTTCCGAAAGGTTCCTGACTGATGATTATCTGCGCGATTTCGGTGCTGGCCATGGATGCTATGAGTCCGAGAGCGGAGAAAACCAGCACCGGCCCCACGAGAAGAACGCTGAGATAATCGCTGAACCGTCTGTGAAAGCTGCGCGATTTCTTGGCCCTCCACACATAGTTGAAAGCCTCCTCGATTTTTTGCAGCAGAGAGAGAACCGTGTAGAACAGCATGGCGAAACCGACGAAACCCAATACGCCGACCCTAATGTTGCTGACGAATCCAATGATGCGGTTAACGATTTCCCTCCCTTGCTGGCCCAACGGCGCCACCAGTTCCAGCAGGAGCGGCTCCATTTGGTTGTGTACGCCGAACGCGGCGAGTACCGAAAAGCTGACCGCCAGGAGCGGGGTCAACGACAGCAGGGTCGTATAGACCAGACTCATGGCGCGGTAGTCCAGGCCGCCTTCCTGTATGTCTCTGATCAGCCTCTTGATCAAAGCTTTTACGTAGGCGAACCGGTTCCGTAGCGAAGACTGGTCAATCGATACCCAAGGCCAGCTTTTCATGACGTTTGATCCAGGAGGCTGTTTGCTGCAAAGGGCATTGATAATGATTTTTGGACAGAGCGGCAACAGGAATGTGCGCGGACGCCGAATCCCGGATTCAGCCCGGCAGGGTCGTGACGAAGGTATCGCAAGCGCCGCGTCCTATGTGGGGCAGGGAAGGAGGCCACCTTTTTCCGCGTCGTTGAAGTCCCGTGGACGGGCCGCTCCGACGACCGTGAAACCCAGGCCTGAAAAGCTACTGAGATGAATCGGTGGAGCGCGCGAGCAACTTGCCCAGGATCTCGAAATCCTCCTGGAGGGTGGCGGCGATCCAATCGAAACGCAAGGCGGCGGCAGGATGATAAGTTACGAAATAGCTTCGTCCGTTGCGCGGCTGCGTGGTTCCATGCAAGTCGGAAACGGTCGCGGTATCGCCCAGCATCTGACGTGCGGCGACTTGGCCAAGCAGCACGATGACCTTGGGCGAGATCAGCTCGAGTTGACGCTCCAGCCACAAATTCGTGCAGGTTTTCAGCTCGTCGCGCCGGGGCGTGCGGTTGTTCGGCGGACGGCATTTGACGCAGTTGGTAATGAACAGCCTGTCGCGGGCGATGCCCTGACCTCGAAGGAGCGTGTCGAGATACCGGCCTGCGGGGCCGACAAACGGCCGGCCAGCCGCATCCTCTTTGCCGCCCGGGCCTTCGCCCAACACCATGATTTCGGCATTTACCGGTCCTTCGCCAGGGACTGCGTGTCGGCGGCTCTCGTGAAGCCGACATGCGACACACAGGCGAATGCCGCCGGCAAGATTTTCGAGTTGTTCGGACGAGTCTTTCAAGTCCTCTATGGCCATATACGCTGAATCCACGATCCACGGATCTCTACTTCGCAGACACGGCCCCAACGCATTAAGTTCAGCATCCAGCCAATTTGCCTCCCGGTTCGGAGGGAAATGGTGCCTGAACGTACTGGGGGTATAGAGAACATCGGCTTTCAGTCTGTGGTCTACCGGATGAGTTTGATCCGCAAATTTGTTAATCTGAGATTTGCTAGCTCAGCGCGGATCAACTCGGTTCCGTTTCGCGCATAGACCAGGAATGGTCGGCTACCTCGCAAACCGCGGATCTCTCCAATAGGCGAGCTTCCAAGGAGTTGGCTTGCGAGGTGTGATTTCAATCAGGACGACGAGGTGGCACATGGCTAATTTAGGAAAGGGCAGCATTTCTCCTATCGCGCGGCATCCCGCGGCTCGGGTGTTTGAAGAGGACACCGGCGATGCATTGGCAGGCCTTGACATGGCGGGTTTGGAAACGGTTTTTCGAGGAGGCAAGCGAAAATCGTTCGCCGCCAAACAAATCATCTTCAGAGAAGGCGATCCGGCCGATACCGTGCTGGCGATTGTGCAGGGCTTAGTGAAGCTTATCAGCTATTCGCCCGACGGGAGGGCCCGTATCGTTCGGCTTCATGCCAAATGTGCATTTCTCGGTCTCGGGGGATTGATCGAACCGACGTATCAGCATACGGCGGTGGCGGTCGATCAGGTGGAAGTGATTTGTGCGCCGTTGCGAACGATTGCCCAGCTCAAGAAAGATAATCCTTATTTGTATTGTCGGCTCATCGAGTGCTGGTACCAGCATCTGAAGAGTGCCGACATCTGGATTACCGACTTTTCCACCGGATCGATAAAGGCGCGCGTCGCCCGGTTGGTGAACTTCCTGGCGGCCATTCAAAACGATACTTCGACATCGACTGCGGTAACTCTGCTGACCTGCGAGGAAATGGCTGCGATTCTCGGCGTTACGGTTGAAAGCGTCAGCCGAGTTCTGGCGGAATTCAAGCGCTCACGCATGCTTCGCGCCATAAAATGCAAGCCGGCGAAGAGATACGAAACTAACATCCCCGCTCTCAAGCATGTAGCGCAAATCTGAGTGCTTGGCAGTCTGAATAATCCGCCTGCCGCAGACAGTGTCGGCGGGCGGATTGGTTCAGTCTCTCGTAATACTACGAAATAAGCGTTGCCTTAGATGCGGGCTGGCGCCAAGAACCAGCCCCGCAACCAAGGCCGCGATCGCGATATCGCTGGTTCGAATATTGGCTGCACCGAGCGCATCAGTTACGGTAGCGCGCAGTGTGTCGGGAATGGCGGAGGGAGGCTGGGGCGCGGCCGCAAGGGAGGCTCTCGACGACGACGGCGGCAACGGCGCCGCTCTGCCCTGTTTGGTAAAAGATCGCGCAATAACCCATAACGCGATGAAAGCGATCACAATCATGGCGACGCCGACGATTACTCCGGCGACCCAAGGCTCCAGCATCGCCTCCAGCGATAAATAGACGCCAAGCAACGCGAAAACCAAGCCGCCGAATGCGGCCAATGTGGCGAAAATTGCCAGGGAGAGCAGTACCGCCGATCGGCTCAGCCCCTGCCAAAGCTTTGCTTTTTCCGCAGCGACGATGTCTGTGAATGATCGCATCACGGCAGCGGCCCGCCGTTAGCGACGGGTACCAAGCAACGTGCCGATTGCGAAGCCTGTGCCGAAGGCCACTAAGAGACTGGCCAAGGGGCGTGACTCTACATATTGCTCTACGCTTTCCTGGGCCGCCATCGCGTGGCCGCGAGCGCGTTCACCGACCTCCCGAGCTCTTGCGTAAGCGGTTCGTCCTTGCTCGACGCCCAAATCCTTCATCGCAGCCATCAAGTTGCCCATGTCGGCTTTGAGGGTGGCCAAGTCTTGCTTCAGATCTTTGGTGATGTCTTCCGTTGTTGCCATCGCTGACCTCCAGCTGTATCAGGGTTGTTTGGTTGCCGACCGAAGGGTGGTTTTGCTGCAACTTAATCCCTTCAAACACCGCCGGCATTTAGAAAAATCAACTACAGGCTCGATTCTTCCGCCGCAGCGCTGAGTGGTTTGTTGGCGTTTTACCGGCTTCGGAAAAACGGCAAGAGATAAGCCGGTCGACTTGCGGATATAGATCGTCTCATAACCGACCGGGTACCTGCGTTGGACCCGGAAATGAAGCCGAAAGTTGCTTTATTAACCCGGCCTATAAATATAGGTTGGGTTAATCCGGGGCAGGGATGCCCCGGCGCGGCGACAAGCCGCGTGAGCCCAGGCCGGGCGTGTACCGGGCCTGGGCGGCGGCCCGAAATACCAGGAGGGTATTTACGGGCCTGATCAATAAGATGGCGCGCGCGTTGTGGTTTTCTGTCTAACTTTATTTAGAAAACAAAAGCTTGAGGGCTTCTTCGGGATGGGCGAAGTTTCTTTAGAACGGAATATCGTCGTCGAAGTCGTCCATGCCGCCGAATCCGGGCTCCGGCTGCGGGGCTTGCTTCGAAGATCCCGAAGATGGCGGCGCATAACGATCGGATTCTCCGCGCCCGCCCGAGCCGGCCGAAGGACCACCGGCGCGGTCCAGCATCTGCATCTGATCGGCGATGATTTCGGTGGTATAGCGGTCTTGGCCGTTCTTGTCCTGCCATTTGCGCGTGCGCAGACTGCCCTCGATGTATACCTTGCTGCCTTTCTTCAAATATTCTCCGGCGATCTCGGCCAGCTTTCGGTAGCACACGACCTGGTGCCATTCGGTGCGTTCCTGTTGTTGGCCGGTCTGCTGGTCTTTCCATGTTTCGCTCGTGGCGAGCCGTAGACTGGTAACCGCGCCTCCGTTGGGCATGTAACGCACTTCCGGATCGGAACCTAGGTTGCCGATGAGTATGACTTTGTTGACGCCGCGAGTGGCCATATTAAGGTATCTCCGATCGATGATACGGTTGAGAATTTAAACAGATATTAGACTTGCCGCTATGGCTGAAGTTCTTAATTTTTAAGTAAAAATTACAGGTTTCGTCAGATTTCGAAAGACTGTCGGAAGCCTTGGCATGCTCATGCAGCGACTTCCTGCAACAATCCGCTCAGCGCCATGCGATCCAGCTTCTCTTTGTCGATTTTCAGGTAAGCCACGCCGTCTTCGGCCAGGACTACGGCTTCGGCAACTCCCGGCACTTGAAGCAATCGTCTGGACAAACTGGAAGCTTGGTCATGACTCAATCCGTTCACGTTAACCAGGAGGCTGCTCAAACCTCGGGGAGCTTTCATACCGATGGCAAATATAAACCATAGCAGAGCGACGGCGGCGCAGAACAGGAAGACATAAGGTATTCCGTAGCGGCCGTAAATCCAGCCGCCACCAGCTCCGCCCACGAAGGCGCCCAAAAATTGAGCCGTGGAATAAACGCCCATGGCAGTACCCTTGAGGTCGAGAGGAGCGGTCTTCGACACCAACGAAGGGAGGGTGGCTTCCAAAAGATTAAAGCCGGTGAAGAACAGGTAAAGAAGCCCGGATATGATCCAGAAATCGTGTTGAAGCCAAGTAAACCCTACGTCCGAAAGGACGATTAACGCGATGAAAGAGACGAATACCGCTTTCATCTTGCGTTTCTTCTCCGCGAGAATCACGAAAGGAACCATGCTGGCAAGGGCAAGTCCAAAGACGGGCAAATAGATGTGCCAGTGGTTGGCCGTTTCCAGCTGTAGCGAATCGCGCAAAATCAGCGGAAGAACTACGAAAGTAGCGGTCAAGACGAGATGCAGACAGAAGATGCCTAGGTCTAACCGCAGAAGTTCGCGATTTGCCAGGACTGTCTTCAAAGATGCCGGACGCATTTCCGTATCCCGGTGAAAACGGCTCACGGCCGGCGTCGGCACAACGCTGTACAGCACCACGATACCGAGCAGAGCCAATGCCGTGATAATCCAGAAAAGACCGTGAAGCCCTACCCAGCCGGAGAGGACCGGGCCGATCACCATAGATAGCGCGAAGGACATCCCGATGCTGATGCCGATCAAGGCCATCGCTTTGGTGCGGTGTTCTTCGCGGGTAAGATCGGCGGCCAAGGCCATGATGACCCCGGCGACAGCGCCGGCCCCCTGTAGAGCCCGGCCGGCAATGATGCCGTAGATCGAATCGGACAGGGCGGCGAGCGCGCTGCCGGCGGCAAAGAGCAGCAAGCCGAGCACGATCAGGCGTTTCCGCCCATAGCGGTCGGACCAGAGGCCGAAGGGAATCTGAAAGATCGCTTGGGTCAAGCCGTAAGCGCTGATGGCGAATCCGACCAATTGCGGCGAAGCGTCCGGAAGCTCGCGGGCGAATACCGAGAGAACCGGCAGGATCAGGAACATGCCCAGCATTCTCAACATGTAAATAGCGGCCAGAGACAAGCTGGCGCGCACCTCGGCTCGGGTCATCGGAGTGTCGAGTTGCAAGGTCGGATTCAAGCAATATGCTCCTTTGCGAGTGGCGGGAATCGGCCTATAGTAACAGGTTCTGTTTTGCGCTTGAATTTTGCATGGACACGATTCAGATCCGTGGAGCCCGCACCCACAACCTCAAAAACATCGACCTAGACCTGCCCCGTGACAAGCTGATCGTCATCACGGGATTGTCCGGTTCCGGCAAGTCGTCGCTAGCGTTCGACACCATTTACGCCGAAGGGCAGCGACGCTATGTGGAGTCTCTTTCCGCTTACGCGCGGCAGTTTCTGTCGGTGATGGAAAAGCCCGACGTCGACCATATCGAGGGCTTGTCGCCGGCCATTTCCATCGAGCAGAAGTCGACTTCGCACAATCCCCGTTCGACCGTCGGCACCATCACCGAAATTTACGATTATCTCCGGCTCCTCTACGCCCGCGCCGGCATGCCCCGGTGTCCGGAGCACGGCATCTCGCTGGAGGCGCAGACCGTCAGCCAAATGGTGGACCACGTTCTCAGCCAGCCGGAGGACAGCCGCTGGATGCTGCTCGCCCCGGTGGTCAGCGAGCGCAAGGGAGAGCACGCTCAGGTGCTGGAGGACTTGCGCAGCCAAGGCTTCATCCGCGCCCGCATTGACGGCGAGATTTACGAGCTGGACGAGCCGCCCAAGCTCGACCTTCGCCGAAAGCACAGCATCGAAGTGGTGGTCGACCGGTTCAAGGTGAGGCCGGACCTGGCCGTGCGCCTCGCGGAATCGTTCGAGACGGCGCTACGGTTGGCCGAAGGTATCGCATTGGTAGTGTCCATGGACGATTCGGAAACCGAATTGGTCTATTCGGACAAATATGCCTGCCCGCATTGCGGCTACTCCCTGAGCGAACTGGAGCCGCGGATCTTTTCCTTCAACAATCCGAAGGGAGCATGCCCGAGCTGCGACGGGCTGGGCGTCAAACAGTTCTTCGATCCTCACCTGGTCGTCCAGAATCCGCAGTTGAGTCTGGCGGGCGGCGCCGTGCGGGGCTGGGACCGTCGAAACGCCTATTACTACCATTTGGTCCAGTCGCTGGCCGAGCACTACGGTTTCGATCCGGAACAGCCATTCGGTCACCTGTCGAAATCGGTTCAGGATATCGTTCTGTACGGCAGCGGAACCGAAACGATTCCATTCAAGGTTCTGACCGCGCGCGGCGATACGCTGGTCCATCGGCATGCTTTCGAGGGGATCATTCCGAACATGGAGCGGCGCTATCGCGAAACCGATTCGATGATGGTACGAGAAGAACTGTCCAAGTATCTTTCCAGCAAGCCTTGCCCTGAATGCGAGGGGACCCGCCTGAACCGTGCGGCGAGACATGTGTTCGTAGTCGATTCCTCTCTGCCGGAGCTGACCGCCTTACCAATCAGGCGCGTACTCGAATTTTTCGGCGAACTGACGCTCACCGGGCGGCGGGGTGAAGTGGCGGCCAAGATCGTCAAGGAAATCACCGCGCGTCTCCAGTTTCTGGTCAATGTCGGGCTCGATTACCTGACCCTGGCGCGCAGCGCCGATACCCTGTCGGGCGGCGAGGCCCAGCGGATTCGCTTGGCGAGCCAGGTCGGAGCTGGCTTGGTGGGCGTGATGTACGTCCTGGACGAACCGTCGATCGGCCTGCATCAGCGCGACAATCAGCGGCTGCTCGATACCTTGCTGCGTTTGCGCGACCTGGGCAATACCGTCATAGTCGTGGAGCACGACGAGGACGCCATCCGGATTGCCGATCATGTCGTGGATATCGGGCCGGGGGCGGGGGTTCACGGTGGTCGAATCGTGGCCGAGGGGACGCCAGAAGCGATCATGGCAAACGACGATTCCCTCACCGGCCAATATCTCTCCAACCGTCTCGAGATCGCCGTGCCGGAGCGGCGTATTCCGCCCGATCCGGAGCGCGTGCTCCGGATTCGGAATGCCCGCGGCAACAATCTGAAGGGTATCGACGTTTCGTTTCCCGTGGGGCTTTTTACCTGTGTGACCGGCGTTTCGGGGTCCGGCAAATCCACTCTGATCAACGATACGCTGTTCCGCTTCGCGGCTCGCGAGCTCAACGGTGCCGCCGCGATGCCGGCATCGAGCGACGGCATCGACGGACTGGAGCATTTCGACAAGGTGGTGGATATCGATCAAAGCCCGATCGGTCGCACGCCGAGGTCCAACCCCGCGACCTACACCGGGTTGTTCACGCCGATCCGGGAACTCTTCGCGGCGACCCCGGAGGCGCGGTCACGCGGCTATTCGCCGGGGCGGTTCAGTTTCAACGTCAAGGGCGGGCGATGCGAGGCTTGCGCCGGCGACGGCGTGATCAAGGTGGAGATGCACTTCCTGCCCGATATTTTCGTCCATTGCGATGTTTGCAAGGGAAAACGCTATAACCGAGAAACGCTGGAAATCCGCTACAAGGGCAAGACGATAAACGAAGTCTTGGAAATGACGGTGGAAGAAGCCAGTCAGTTCTTTTCCGCGATTCCGGCCGTTGCCCGAAAGCTCGATACTCTGATGGAGGTGGGGTTGGGCTACATCAGCTTGGGCCAGAACGCGGTGACGCTTTCCGGCGGCGAAGCTCAGCGGGTCAAACTGGCCCGCGAGTTATCGAAGCGGGACACCGGCAAAACGCTCTATATTCTGGATGAGCCGACGACCGGACTGCATTTTCACGACATTCGGCAACTTCTGGGCGTTCTGCATCAATTGCGCGATCACGGCAACACGGTGATCGTGATTGAACACAATCTGGACGTGATCAAAACCGCCGACTGGCTGGTCGACTTGGGACCGGAAGGCGGTGAAGGCGGTGGTTTAATCGTGGCGGAAGGCACCCCTGAACAGGTTGCCGAAAACAGGGCTTCCTATACCGGGGCATTCTTGAAGAAAATCTTATCGAAGTCGGTACCGCCGAACCGAGCGTTTGGCGAAGCGGTTCACAAAATCAGTCGGAAGACTGTGCGGCCGTGACCGTAGCGACAACATCAGGAGAGTTATTTATCGTAGGTGATGAGGTGGAGGCGGTGGTAGCTTGCGGATCAGAGGCGATTAGCCAGAAGATGATTAGACCTAGCGCCAGGGCTGTTACAACAACCATATGCTTTTCGCTAAGTGCTTTCACTTAATATCTCCCTTTGTATGATGAAACTCCGTTGCGAAGCTTATTGAGTTTGCGTTACGGCAACGTGACGTGGATCTTACGCAAAGTTGTTCAAGACCTCTGTAAGTGAAAAATGATAACGCTGTCACCATGAGCTTACAAACGGTTTTATACGGATTTTAAAATGGCTGTCGTTGGCTTTTCTCGAAAAACAAGCAGTGTGCGTTATGAATAAGTCCTCCAATACGAATCCAATTAGTTTTGCCGCGGTATGTCGTCAGCTCTTGGGTCCTTTGACCCGGTATTTGATATCAAAATGTCAAAAGGTCTATTTTCGCGCCGTGGAGTCGACGGGGCATCATAAGCGAGACATCCTCGTCAGTCGTGTGGAGAATGCGCGGGACAGTTTGGAAGAAGCCAAGGAGCAATTTCAAAGTGCGCTGGATAAGTTCAGCGCACTTACGGACTTTCAGGGTGGCGAGCTCGAAGACTTATATCGACAGATTAAAGTCGAGTTCGATTACAGTAAAGCCAAGGCTCTAGCAGTCAAAGACCGGATTGCGGCGGTGCAGGACGTGGCCGAGGCTCTTTTTGCGGAATGGGAGGATGAGTTGGATCTGTACACCAACCGCAGCCTTCGAAGCAGCAGTCGGCAAAAGCTTAAGCTCACTCAGCAGCATTACGGACAACTGATTTCCGCGATGCGTCGAGCCGAGGGCAAAATCGAGCCAGTACTGAGCGTATTCCAAGATCAGGTGTTGTTTTTGAAGCATAACCTCAATGCAAAAGCGGTTGCGTCGCTGGAACATGAATTGGCAGCGATGACCGTTGGGGTTGCCGGCTTGATCACAGCCATGGAGCGTTCCATAAACCGAGCGAATGATTTCGTGTATTCGCTGAACGGTCAAAAAGCACTCCCTGCCAGTTGAACCGTTGTTTAGTGCCGAGCAGCTCGTTTCAGAAAAATTCTGATCGACTTTCTTGATACACCGGTGCTAGCTTTGCGGATGCCTTCAAGTCATCTTGATGGCCGATTGTGTCAATTGCAACAAAGTGTTGTTTTGGTGCAATCAGCCGTAAGAGCGCACCAAACAGGTGCAAAATCTTACTGATGCGTTACTTAAGTAACTGAGGGCACATTATTTTCGCCTTGGTATGGACTTTGCCTTAAGACTATCGTTCTAGAAAACATAAGAGAAAAAGCGATATGTATAAGAATTCATCCAAGATCCGAATGGGGCGTGTGGCTTTAGGCGTTCTTGCAGCGGTTTTCGCTGCCTCCGTTGGGGCTGAGGAAGCGAGCGAGCCCACCGGGTTGCTCGGCTATATGGGCGCCGATGTCAACGATACCCAATTCATGAAAAACTTGGGGCTGCAATTTGGTGGATGGATTAACGCCGGTATCACTTACAACGCGAATGAGCCCGCCGGAAGATTTAACGGGCCGGTGACGTTCAATGACCGTGCCTCCGAATTTCAACTGAATCAGCTTTACTTTTATCTGCAGCGTGCCGTCAATACAGAGGGCGATTCCTGGGATTTCGGCGGACGCTTCGACTTTATGTTCGGCACCGACGCCCAATTTACACAGGCTTACGGTTCGCCCCGCGGACATTGGGATCTCCGTCTGATGAACGAGGAGCGCTTCTATGACATCGCGCTGCCACAGGCCTACTTTGAAATATTCGCGCCTTTCGGTAACGGCATCACTGCGAAGATTGGACATTTTTACACCATCATCGGCAACGAAGTGGTGACGGCACCGGATAATTTCTTCTACTCGCATGCCTATACGATGCAGTTCGGAGAACCCTTTACCCACACAGGCGTGTTATTAAGCTATCCGATTGATCAGAACTGGACGATAACGGCGGGGGGCGTGACCGGCAGCGAAACCGCCGGTTGGGATGGTGCCTGGGACAAAGGTCTTGGTAATTGGGCATTTCTCGGTGGCGTGACTTGGGCCAGCGATGACAAGGGCAGTTCTGTAGCATTTAGCGCCACCAGCGGTGAGATTTCCGAGCAAGACGCAAACAATTGGAGCATGTACAGCTTAGTGATAAAGCACGACATCATGGAAGGCCTACACTACACCTTCCAGCATGATCATGGATGGGCAAATAGCGTCGTCGGGGCGACCGATCGGTCTGGCAGTAATGGGACCGATGCAGAATGGTATGGGATCAATCAATACCTCACCTACGATATTTCAGACGATCTTGCTGTCGGGCTGCGCGCTGAATGGTTCCGCGATGACGACGGCTTCCGCGTGGTTTCGCCTGCGCGGACATTGGGGGCGCTTCCAGCATCAAGTTATTATGCATTCACGGCCGGTTTGAACTGGAAGCCGGTGAATTGGCTGATGGTGCGTCCGAACGTTCGGTACGATTGGGCTGATAAGGCAGACGCGTACGACAATGCTGGTGGAGCGGCAAGCTTTGCCGGTAAGAAGAGCGATCAATTCCTCTTTTCCACCGACGTGGTCATAACGTTCTAATATATCTTGGGAATTTCGTCGTGAAGGACAGGGACGTCCTCCTTCCGTACTTCTGCCTTTCACTCCGAAGAACACTCCGTTCTAACGGGGTCGACCGTTAGCCTTCTAAAGCTCAAGCGGCCCGCTGCTATCCGGAGCGGATAAAGCTTATGCGGCCTTGCGCGGGTTATGGTCTGATACCGTTTTTTCGTGCTGCAAGCATTGGCGGATAAGCTGTTTGGCCTGAACCGCACACTTGCCGCACTGATCGCACGCACCTAATTTGGAGCGCAGACTGCGCATGCTTGTCACGTCCTGTTCCTGAACGGCCTTTCGGATTTGTCCGTCGGTGACTTTCTTGCAGATACAGATGTACATAACAAGACCAGATGAAAAAACCTGATCTAAATACTAGTACAACTGATAATTATTATCAAATAAGATTTGATTTGAACTGTCTTGCCCATAGGTGGGCGAGTGATAGGGCAGGCTGGATGTGTAGATTACATCTGTGTTTGCAGGTAGTTCTGTAGTCCGATTTTTTCGATGAGGCCGAGCTGAACCTCCAGCCAATAGGCGTGGTCCTCTTCTGTGTCCTTGAGAAGCGTCAGAAGGATATCCCGCGTAACGTAATCGCCGACGCTTTCACAAAACGCCATCGCTTCTTTGAGTTCGTCGATTACTTTGTATTCTAAAGTCAGGTCATTCTTGAGCATGCCTGGAACATCCTGACCGATCTGCAGTGCGTTGCGCTTGCTGAGATCCGGCACACCTTCGAGGAATAGAATTCGGTTGATCAATCGGTCGGCATGGGACTGTTCTTCCTGCAATTCGTGATGAATGCGTTCATACAGTCGGTTAAATCCCCAATCCTTATACATCCGGGAGTGAATTAAATACTGATCGATGGAAGTCAGCTCGCCGATCAGCAAATGGTTTAAGCGCGCGATAACATCGGCATTGCCTTTCATTTTGTTCTCCGTTGTGCAGCACCAAATCCCGCTTCGGATTAGACAAGCCCACCGAAGTGAGTAAATTGAAACAGAATTACGTATACTAGTCACCCTTTAGCGCTCCGGGGATGTGCTGCCGGTTCGTCGGCGGCGCAGGGTGTTAGACAATTTCTGTGATAGACGCATGACCCAAATAGAATACGAAGTCCGCGAACAGGATCTGGTTGCCTTCAACGAACATCAATTGCAGAACTCCGCGAGTTGGCAGAAAACCTTACGTCGTCACCAGGCGATCTTCCCCGGTATCATGGCGCTCATCGCGCTGTTCTTGTGGTTTTACTATCAGGATACGCTTTCCGCGATCTACGTAGGTGTGATCGCTGCATTATGGGGCATTTTGACCCCCCTCTATTTCAAGGGAAGCCTGCGCAGACAGATCCGGAAACTGTACTCGGATGAAGAAAGAGCTTGCATCCTCGGTACATATACCTTGCGGGCCGAGCCGCATGTTTTGGTAGAGGTCAACCGGAACGGCGAGTCTCGGATGAAATGGGCCGATATTCTTCGCGTCGAGATGACCAAAAAATACGCCTTTCTTTTCGTAGGCATTGACACGGCTCTGATCATCCCCCGTGCTACCGTCAAAAAAGGGGACCTCCATGAGTTTGTCAAAGAAGCCGACCGGCGAATCGAGCAGGCTGCTTAATTCCGCGCTGCCTTTCCGGCTAATGACCGGTGCCGGCTTGGCACCCCATTGGCATGCTTAATTTCAAATCGGTCGCGTTAAGGCGAGGCCAGCGTCTTCTGTTTGACGAGGCTTCCTTCACCATCCATAGCGGTGAGAAGGTCGGTATCACTGGCGCGAACGGAGCCGGTAAATCCAGTTTGTTTCGTCTGGTTCTGGGCGAGATTCATGTCGATGCCGGCGAAATTTCGATGCCGCCGAATTTGGATATCGCCCATGTGGCCCAAGAAACCCCGGCTAGCGATCAGAACGCCTTGGACTATGTCATGGACGGTGATCGCGAATTGCGTCTCATCCAGGCCGGTCTTCACGACGCGGAGAAAAGCGGCGATGGTGAGAAGCTGGCACTGCTCCATTCTCGCCTAGACGCGATCGGAGGTTATGAAGCCAAGGCGCGCGCCGCCAAACTGATGTCCGGTCTCGGGTTTTCGCCGGGCGATGAGGCCAAGCCGGTAAATCGGTTTTCTGGCGGATGGCGAATGCGCCTCAACCTCGCGCAAGCGCTGATGTGTCGGTCGGATATGCTGCTTCTCGACGAACCGACCAATCACCTTGACTTGGATGCCGTGATTTGGCTTCAAGAGTGGCTGTCCCGATATGCCGGTACTCTGCTTTTGATTTCTCATGATCGGGATTTTCTTGATGATATCGTCGATCATGTGCTTCATATCGAGAACCAAAAGGTTACGCTGTATTCCGGAAACTATTCGGCATTCGAGGCGAGACGAGCGGAACTCTTGGGGCAACAACAAGCGGCCTATGAAAGACAGCAGCGCGAAGTCGCGCGTATTCAGTCGTTCGTAGATCGATTTCGTGCGCAAGCTACCAAGGCGCGCCAGGTGCAAAGCCGCCTCAAGGCGTTGAGCAAGCTGGAATTGATTGCCGCGGCGCATGTCGACTCGCCTTTCAAATTTTCTTTTCTGCCGCCGGATAAGCTGCCTTCGCCTTTGTTGAAGCTGGATGAGGCTGGCGTGGGGTACGGTTCGACGCCTATCTTAAGCGGCGTTAATCTGACGTTGAATCCGGGCGAGCGGATAGGCCTTTTAGGCACAAATGGCGCAGGCAAATCCACCCTGATCAAATTATTGGCCGGTGTTTTGAGCCCAAGCTGCGGAGAGCGTTTGGAAGCGCAAGACCTGAGGGTCGGTTATTTTGCACAACACCAGCTCGAACAGTTGCGGGTCGATGAAAGTCCCCTTAAGCATTTGCAGCGACTTGATCCAAATGCGGCAGAAAAGGATTTGCGCAATTTTCTTGCCGGTTTTGGTTTTTGCGGCGACCAGGCGTTGGCCGCAGTCGCGCCGTTTTCCGGTGGCGAGCGTGCCCGGCTTGCATTGGCTCTTTTGATTTATCAGAAGCCGAATCTTTTGTTGCTGGACGAGCCCACCAACCATCTCGATCTGAACGCACGTGACGCGCTTACGCTGGCCTTGCAGGATTATCAGGGAGCGATGGTGCTCGTTTCTCACGATCGCCATTTGCTCCGAACGGCTGCCGACGATTTCTGGTTAGTCGCCGACGGAAAGGCTGAGAAATTCGCTGGTGACTTGGATGATTACAGGCAGTGGCTGAGCAATCGACGTGCCATATCGCAAGCTTCGGCCGAAAGCAAGGCGGCACCGTCCCGCAAAGATCAACGGCGCCTGGATGCGGAGCGGCGGCGTGCGTTGAGACCCTTTCAGCAGGCGCTGGAACGGGCTGAAGCCTCTTTGGAGAAATTGACGTTCGAAAAGCGGCGTCTCGAAGAGCGGCTGGCAGATCCTGCGCTGTACGAGGGTGACTCGAAGGCGGACTTACAGTCTTTGCTCCTTGAAAAAGCTGAAATTGACCGCCTACTGGTGGAAACCGAGTCCGCCTGGTTGGAGGCAAGTGAGGTGTTGGAATCGGTCTCGGGTGAAACTTGAGCGAGTTCGAATTTGCTGCCGAAGTGTAAACATGCCGCTGATAAAGCTGTTTCTCGATATCTGTTTTTTTAAGAAAGGACCTCGGGATGTTCCTGCGTCGAGCTTGCTGTTAGGGCTCGCGGTTCTCGCCTACTTGATCGTAGGTGTCGTGCTGCTCGGATTGGAACGCGATTGGAGCGGAGCGGTCGTCGAGGCCGTGGTTGAAGCTTTAATGCTGTTCGGCTTTCTTTATATGGCACTCTATCTGAGCCAGGGGATTCCCCGCCTGCAACAAACGGCGACCGCTTTATACGCATGTGATGCTTTGATCAGCACAGCCGCTGTTCCGCTCCTTGCCTGGCTGCTGGTGACACCGGAAGCCAAAGGGGTTTACATTTTTCTGACGCTTCTGATGCTTTGGCACTTGGCGGTAATTGGGCATATTTTGCGACATGCTTTGGCCATTTCATTCTTTTTCGGCTTGGGGTTGGCTTTCGGGTACGTAGTCGTAAGCTATCAAGTTATGATGATCCTGTTTGGTCGAACCATGTGAGCGCAAGCAGAGAATAGGAGACTGGTGATGACGTACCGGCAGATTTTATTGGCAGCCGATTTTTCCGAGCACGGGGAACAGGTGATCCAGCAGGCTCAGGATTTGGCGAAAAAGTACGACGCCAGACTTAGCATTATCCATGTCGTGGAAAATATGCCGGTCATGGATTCGTCTTATGGGCCGATTGTGCCGTTCGACATCGATCTGACAGATCAGATGATGGATGCGGCGCGGAAGCGTTTGGCAGAGATCGCCGATCGTTTGGCTATCCCTCAAGACAATCGCTGGGTTGAAATCGGAAGTCCCAAGGTGGAGATTATCCGCATTGCCAAGGAGCTGCAGGCAGATCTAATTGTCATCGGATCGCATGGCAGGCACGGCATCAGTCTGTTGCTCGGTTCTACGGCCGCCAGCGTGATTCACCATGCTGAGTGCGACGTTCTGGCTGTTCGTCTCCGGGGTTAGATTTTGATTTCTCATTGATTGACAAGGAGGTCAAGGATTATGAATTTGTTTAATCGCTGGATGTGGTTGCTGCTGGGTGGTGCGCTGCTAATCGCCAGTGATGCAGTCATTTCAGAGGAGTTTAAAGGAGGGCAGGGCATGTCCATGAAGATCGAATCGTCAGCATTTATGCATAACGGCGATATGCCACAGCGCTTCACTTGTGACGGTCAAGACGTGTCGCCGCCGTTGTCCTGGTCCGGGATTCCCGAGGGCGCGAAAAGCTTGGTGTTGATTGTGGACGATCCCGATGCACCGGATCCGAAGGCGCCGAAGATGACATGGGTCCACTGGGTGCTCTACAACATTCCGACAAGCTCGAGCGGTTTATCGGAGGGAATTTCGTCGCAGTCTTTGCCCGCCGACACTGCCGAAGGAGTCAACGATTGGAAGCGGACGGGCTATGGCGGGCCATGCCCGCCAGTAGGGCGGCATCGGTATTTCCATAAGCTTTACGCACTCGATACTGTTTTGTCTGGACTGCATAAGCCCACGAAAGCCCAGCTCGAAAAAGCCATGCAAGGACATGTTTTGGCGCAGGCCGAGTTGATCGGCGTTTATCAGCGTATTAAATGATACTGGCCGACGAATCTTCTTATTTTTTCCAGTATGCCGGCGTAAACAAAATCAGCGCCGTAAAAACCTCAATGCGGCCGAGAAACATGGCCAGGGTACAGGTCCATGTCTGGAAATCCGTTAGCCCCGCGAAATTGCCGGCTGGCCCTACCTGGTTTAGTCCGGGACCCATGTTGTTGATGCAGGCAATGATGGCGGAAAAGGACGAGACGAAATCTAGGCCACTGATGACCAGCAACAAGGTCAGAATCACGACGCTCATGAAATAGACGAAGATGAATCCGAGTACCGCGAGAATAATATTCGATGGAATGACCATGTTGCCAAGCTTGAGGGGGTTCACGGTCGTGGGATGCGTCAGTATGAGCATCTGCAGCTGACTTTGCTTGACCAGAATTAGGGTTCTCATCATTTTGATGCCGCCACCGGTGGAGCCGGTGCAGGCTGAGACGGAGCTCAAGAAGAGCATCCATAGCGGCGCAAATAATGGCCATTGGTTGAAGTCGACGCTGGCGTAGCCACAATCGGTAGCTGCGGAGACCAGATTGAAGCTCGTGTGTCGAAAGGCTGTCCAATAGTCAGCATAAGTACCCTGCTGCCAAAGATAGAAAGCGACACCCACGCAGCTGGCGATAATCAGGATCAGAAAAGGCGCCACCTCGATATCATGCTTGTAAGGGGCAAAGGTCCTGCTATGGATCGCCAGGAAGTGCGTGGCAAAATTGATTCCCGCGAGCAGCATGAAAATGGTGAGGACGCCCTCGATTTGCGGCGAATCGAAATAGCCTATGCTGGCATCGTGTGTTGAAAACCCGCCTAGCCCCATGGCGGAAAAGGCATGACAGATTGCGTCCAGCCAGTTCATCCCAGCTAGTTTGAGCGATCCGATACAGATGACGGTAATGCCGGCATAAACCAGCCAGAGGTTTTTGGCTGTCTCGGTAATGCGAGGAGTGAGTTTGCTCTCCTTCATGGGGCCTGGGGTCTCGGCCATAAACAACTGCCGTCCGCCGACACCGAGTACCGGCAGAATTGCGACAACTAAAACGATGATTCCCATGCCTCCCAGCCATTGAAGTTCGTGTCGCCATAAGTTGATGGCCGGAGGCAATTCATCCAAACCAGTCAGGATTGTTGCGCCGCTCGTTGTGAGCCCGGACATGGCTTCGAAATAGGCGTCGGTGAATGACAAATCCTTGAGGTAGGACATCAGAGGAAAGGTCGCGAACGCCGCCATTCCCGTCCAGGCGAGCACCACGAGCAAGAACCCATCCTTGGCTTTCAATTCGCGCTGGAATTTTCTCGTCGTGAGCCATAAAAGTCCGCCGGCGGCTAGAGTGAGCAGCATGTCTTCGATAAACAACGAAACCGTCCCGTCACGGTAACTTAACGAGGTCAGGATAGGTAACGCGTAAGTCACGCTGAAAACCATCAGCATTAGGCCGAAAACTCTAGCGAGGGATAAGAATCGATTCATCTGACAAGAACCCTATAACATCAAACCAAAGGGTCACTAAAAGAAACTCTCGACCCGCGGTCGAAAGAGCGAGGAATTGCGCTTGTCTGCAATCGATTCCACCTTAGATATCGCTAGATTGACCCTGAAACATACCTCGATTGGCTGTTTCGTTGAAAGGCGGGAGTTTTGGTGTAAAGCTGACTGAAGGAAGTCAGCCATGGCTGGCGATTGTGTGGAGTATCGTAGAGCCGTTGATGATGGATTGAGTCGATAGATACAGCATGAGTCAGCCGTTCACGGAAAGCGGGTTTGGTGCCTCGGGCCGGAATCGAACCGGCACGCCGGGTTAGGGCGCGGGATTTTAAGTCCCGTGTGTCTACCTATTCCACCACCGAGGCAAATAGACTTGAATCCTCATCGGAGGGGAGTGTCGCTGATAAGGTCGTATCTTGTCGCTAACCGAGTCAGCTCTACGTCGTTCTTGACAGACAGTTTGTCATACGCCCGATACCGGTATGTATTGACCGTTTTGGGGCTTATCGTCAGCATGTCCGCCATGTCCTGAATCGACCGGCCTTGAAGTGTCATGATGACGACTTGCAGTTCGCGGTACGATAGATCGTTAAACGGCGACGAGGATTGATCGGCCAGTTTGGCCAAGGCCATTTTACTGGCAACGTCCTGACTAAGATATCGTTTGCCCTCGGATACCGTCCGAATAGCATTGATCAACTCGCTGATAGGACAGCTCTTCGAAACATAGCCGTGAGCGCCCAAGTTTAGGAGTTGGTGCGGGAATGGTCCATCAGCATACACACTCAAAGCCACAATTTTCACCAGTGGATGTTTTTGACTGATCTTTCGGCATGCTTCAATCCCGCCTATACCCGGCATATTGATATCCATAACGATCAAGTCGGGACTCAGCCGGTCAGCTTGCTCTATGGCCTCTTCGCCCGAGCACGCTATACCGATTACCTTCATGTCCTCGGCTTCGTTCAGTAAGTGCTCGATGCCCGCTCGAACCAGTTCATGATCATCTACCAGGAGAATGCCGATCATAACGTCAATGGCTAAAACTGGACTAGAGCGCTTACCTTAGAATATGGCGGAGAGGGAGGGATTCGAACCCCCGGACGGGATCAACCGTCAACGGTTTTCAAG
>NZ_JBDIVO010000041.1:0-22259 GCF_039794385.1 Methylocaldum sp.
TCCGGGGTAGGGAACCGAAGGTGTACGCGATCCCGACGCCGCCGGAATATTTTCGGACCGTCGTCACTCTATTTCTTAATCCAGCGCCCCGATGGCGATCTGACGTACTGACCCGGCGGAGTTTTCTCGATCGCCGTTTTCCCGGCCAATGTCTCGACAACATTTAAACTGGTGCCGTTGGTTTTGGCGACCTGTTCGTATTTCTGGCGGCGCTTTGCGTTGATATCCGCGATGAGAGCCCTGACATCCGCGGGCGGATTGGGCACGACCGCCTCAAGATAACCGTTAGGCTGTTCGCCCACCAAACCTTGCCTCTTCGCCTCGTCGAGACCGATCGCCCAACTCTGCGACGGCCAGCCGACCATGCCTAGCAGCAACGCCAATAAGGGAGCAATGACCCCACGCAAAGGAAAATATTTGGACATGGCAAATCCTCGTTCGAATCAGAACAGTCCGCTCTCTTTCGAGAGAATCTCTTCCAAGTCTTTTTCGACTTTGACCCGGACTTCGTGATCGATCTTGACGTTGAGATTGATGGTGATGGGCTCCTGCGGCGCAGCCAACTCGACTCGAGGGGTACATGCTGCCAAGAGCGCCATCACGGCGACAGAAGAGACCTTTGCAAAAAAAGTGTCTCGCATCATTGTTGTTTTCTGTATCGAGGCCGAAAAGAGCGGCTGAGGATAGCATCGGGATTTCCCGAGATCTAGCCGCCTTATCGATTCCGTCTAATGTATTTTCCGGTAATGCTCCTGGATTTGCCGGTTCATGCGGTCGGTCAAATCGTCGGCGACGCTCAGGCTGCGCAAGAGCATCAAGATGTTTTCCTGGAGGTTTAGATTGAGATGTATAGGCCGGCCGGACTGCCAATCCGGGTTGTGCCCCTTCAGTTCGACCCGTAGCGTCAAGTCGCCTTTTGGGGTGCTGTCGGCCTTGGCCTTCAGTGTGTTGTACTGGAGGTTGCTCAGGGCCTGATTCACGAACTGTAGGCTCAAATTGTCTTTCGCCATCGCTTTGACTTGTTCCGTCGGCCGATAGCGAATCCAGCCTCCGGGCGGACGCGCCTCAAGCTCGCCCCCGCGGAGCGCAACGTGGGTATTGGTGATTTCCAAGGGCAGCCGTCCGTCGAGGAGGCCCGAACCTTCCACGCCTTGGTGTCTTTCAAGCGCGATGATTTGACTCAGGGACAACCCTTTTAGCGTAAGGGTCACCGGGGTCCCCGGATGGACGGTATCCCATCGAACGGGAATGGCATGGATCGTTCCGCCGAGGATATTGGCGCCAAACTGCCTTAGGTCGATTATCGGGCCGGCGCTTCCGGCGTAACTCGTAACCGCCGCTTTCATGTCCAGGTGGGTGACTGAAACTCCCGAATCCAGGTGTTCGACACTGACTCGAGCGGGATCGACGGTTCGTAAACCGTCTCGGTCAGACAGGACGAGATGGGCGTCCAAGCCTTCAAACCGGATCGTTTTGAATCGGCCGGCCAGACCGTTTGCGTCGACGGTGACCTCGTTTTCGAACCGTAGCGTTTCGCCGGCGCCATGCTTGGCCGACCGCCTCCAGGAGCTGCCCCCGAAGCCGTGGATACGGCCCCCATGGAAGTCGATGGGAAAAGGCCAGGGTTCCAGCAATCGGCTCAGCGTGAAGCCGGATTCACCGAAAACGACAGGTGCCAGTTCGAACTGCGCCGATCCTTGGCCGCTGGCGAATCGGTGGCGTGCCCGACCGTTAAGGAGCAATTTTCCCTGGGAAAGCGTTGCAGTACTCTGGAGATCAAGCTGCTTCGAATCTCCCTGGAATTTGATCAGTATGTCGCCGGCGGGTAAGGGCTTGCCCTGAAATTTCGGTTTGAGGCCCTTAATGCGCAGATCGCCTCTAGCTTTCCAACCGGCGTTTCCGCCACCGAGCTCGGCGACCTCGAAGCTGAGCGCATCGGCCTCGATCGCGCCCTTCGGCGCAGTTAGGGCTGCCGGCCGGGTCAAGAGCGTAAAAGGCTCGAAGTCCCATCGGGTGGGTTCCGTGCCGTAGCGGAGTTTCGCTCCATTGGCGAGTTCGACATCGATTCCGGAGGATGAGATGCCATTCCAGTCGACTGGGGCAAGATGTATCGGAAATTCGGGCGTGAAGTTAAACGTCAGATTCTCCGGTGCTATTTCGACGAGGCCAGCCAGGCCTTTCGGGAAAGTCATCGCGACCATGGGCTCAGCCGGAGAGTTCATCGGACTCTTGATGCGCGCCGACAACTCCGATTTATCCCCGATGCGCCAACGGATTCGGCTCCCTTCGATCCAAGCGCTAGCTTCGATGCTGGACGCGGCGGTTCGGATGGCGCCGTTCGACGGTTCGGTCCTGATCTCGAGATGATGATCGCTGCTGATCTTCACGCCTTCCCATGTTTTGCCCTCAACCGGAACGGCGCCTTGCCAGCGGCTTTCGACGCTGCCCGCCAGCAACGGGAGTTTTTGGTCGGGTCCGAACCAAGGCCGCAGCAAACCGTTGACGGCGTCCAGCCTTGCCCGAGCCGAGCCGGCTATGTTCAGGCGGCCTTTTTCGGTTTCGTCGGCACGGTTGGCGACATGAAGGACCGGAGGTGCCGAAGTTTCGGCAGGCCGGATATCCAGTTCGAACTCGCCGCTCACGGCGGCATGTGCCGAGAACGTGAACGCTTGTTCCTCCGCCGGACGGATTTCTCCGGTCAGTGTCCCCTGTCCGTTTCGGATCTGGGCCGTCGCGTGCGCCGTGTAATTACCGCCTGCTGGAGTTCGGAAATATAGGTCTAAGCGCTCGAGAGACAGTTCATCCGCCGGCAAACGGGACAGCCAATGATTCGGTGCGAAAGCGGTAGGTGCGATGTTTTTGCCGGCATCATGTTGAGCCGGCACCTGGCTATCGACAAAGCTGCTTTCGACCTCTGCTCTTGCGATCCGAATGCTGACAAGCCGCCCCGACAGCAATTCCAAGGGTCGATAGCGAGCCTTCAATCCCGTCGCGCGCAGGGTAAGCGCCCGGTTTCCGGAACGGCGGCTCATTTGAATGGTGTCGAAGCGCAGTTCATCCCAGGACGGGCGTCCGGAATTGACGTCGATCCGAGTAAACCCGGCCAGGGCGAGTCGGTATCGAAGAAATTCCGCAATGACTGCGGGGAGCGCCCAATATATCGTGATGAGCGCCAGCATGCCGGCCAGCAGGACGAAATAGCGCCGCTTTTGAGCCGCGGGACCGGTTGCTTTCATCGCGAACATCGGGTGTATTCTTGAATCAAACTTGGCTATGAACGATCGGAGGGCGAATCATGACCGTCATGAAAACCGGGTCCGATAGCAATAGGCTCGATCAGGTCGTTGCCGAAGCCCGGCGTAACCGGGAGGAGCGGGAACGCGGCTATCGGGAGCAGGCTCTGAAACTATACCCTTGGGTTTGCGGGCGTTGCGCCCGTGAGTTTTCACGCGAAAATCTCAGCGAGCTTACGGTCCATCATAGAGATCATAATCACGACAATAATCCGCCGGACGGAAGCAATTGGGAACTGCTTTGCATCTACTGCCACGATAACGAACATTCCCGTTATTTGAACGCAGGGCAATCGAGCGGAGAAGAACGGCAGAATGCGAGCACCACCTTCAAGCCGTTCGCCAACCTCGATGCCCTGTTGAAAAAGCAGGAATCATGAGGCCTAATCCGCGTTTTCCATCTCGAAGGTCGAAGCATGATCGAAGAACGCTTGGTAGACTTGGAAACCAAACTCGCCTATCAGGAAGATACGATTCAGGCATTGAATAACGTCGTGTGCGAACAGCAAAAACAGATCGATCAACTGGAGGCGACTTGCAAGCTTCTCATCGACCGCATCGGGCAGTTGGCGGCGGCTGCCGAGCTGGGCAAGATCGTGGATGAGAAACCGCCCCACTATTGAAATGCCGTGTTGAAAATTTCGAACCAGGTCTGCCTTTCGCTCTCCGAAGTGGAACTCAACCCCACGCGTGCCCAGGGAGCGGGCGGGCAGAACGTTAACAAGGTGTCGACGGCCATTCATTTGCGCTTCGATATCAGGGCATCGTCCTTGCCCGAAATGTATAAGGAAAAACTGCTGACGCTGAAAGATCAGCGCGTTTCGAGCGAAGGCTTCGTCATTATCAAGGCTCAGCAGTTTCGAAGCCAGGAACAGAATCGGGAGGATGCGCTTGCGCGGCTGATTTCGCTGATAAAAAGCGCCGCGGCCACCCGCAAGACGCGAAAATCGACTCGCCCGACCAGAAGCTCTCAGAAAAGGCGGTTGGACAGCAAGGACAAACACGGACGGCTCAAGGCATCGAGACGCAAACCAGCCGAGTAGGGCGGGCGATGCCGATCCTATGACCCACGCGTGAGCGAGGCCAATTTCGATTCGAGCCGATTCACGTCTGTCTTCAATTCATCGACCAATCGCTCCAGGCGATCCAGCCGTTCGCGGTCGGAAACCGAAAGCTCAAGCTCTCTTTCCGTATCCTCGCTGTTCGCCGTTAGCTGGTCTTCGCCAAAAAACAAATGCATGAACCTGGATTCGCGCTTTCCCGGCTCGCGCGGCAATCTCGCGACCAGAGGCTCTTCCCGATTCATCAGCTTGGCCAGCGTGTTCTCGACCTCCTGCACGTCGCCGAACTTGCATAGGCGCTCGGTCCGGGTGCGTAATTCGCCCGGCGTTTGCGGCCCGCGAAGCAGCAACTCGCAGACGATACCAGTCTCTTGCTTGGAGAGCTTCAGATCGCCGAATTCCGCATTGCAGAACCGGTGCTGGTATTTGGTGACTCGATTGCCGAATCCGCTGCCGGCACTGACGAGGTATTTCTTTACGAGTCCATCGACTATCTGCTGCACCGTCGCTTCGTCGAGATCGAGCACCGGATCGCGATTGCTTTTCTGATTGCACGCATTGGTCAGGGCGTTGAGCGATAGGGGATATTGTTCGGGGGTGGTGATTTCCTTCTCGATCAAACAACCGATGACGCGGGCTTCATAAGGCGTGAGCTTAATTTTCATTAGGGTTTATACGTAGAGTTTGAAGTGCGGAGCGTTGCCGGCTCAAGGATAATCAAAAATCTAATCTTAGATTGCGCTTTTTGGGAGAGACGAGGATGGCAACCTGTAGAATGGCGTTCATGAATACGGTCACAGACGTCCATCCCTTTTCGTCCTTAACACCCGATTGCGTCATGAACGCATTGGACAGCGCAGGCTTTCACAGCGACGGCAGCCTGTTGGCGCTCCACAGCTACGAGAACCGTGTTTATCGGGTCGGCATGGAAGACGGATCGCCGGTGGTCGTGAAATTCTACCGACCCGGACGGTGGAGCAAAGCCGCCATTCTCGAAGAACATGCCTTCGTTCGGGAGCTTGCGGAGTCCGAATTGCCGGTCGTGCCGGCCTTGCCGGGTGCCGGAGGCTCGACATTGCACGAGTTCGGCGGCTTTCGCTTCGCCGTGTTTCCGACCCAAGGCGGATATGCTCCGGAATTCAACGACCACGCCGCATTGATGCGAATGGGGCGGCTAATCGGCCGTATTCATGCTGTCGGTTCGCTCAAGCCGTATCGGCACCGTCCTGCCCTGGATATCGCCAGTTTCGGCGAAGAGCCCAGAGATTATCTGCTGTCTCACGGCGTGATTCCGGCGGACATCGTCGACGCTTATCGGGAAGCGGCGAATCAAGCGCTAGCGGGCGTGAGACGCTGTTTCGAGCGCGCGGGTTCCGTGCGCACGCTGCGGCTGCACGGAGATTGCTATCCCGGAAATATGTTGTGGGCGGACGATGGTCCGCATTTCGTCGATTTCGACGACAGCCGCATGGGGCCTGCGATCCAGGATTTGTGGATGCTGTTGTCGGGAGACAGTACGGAGATGACGCAGCAATTGAGTCCTTTGCTCTCCGGTTACCAAAGTTTTTTCGAGTTCGATACCCGCGAGCTGCATTTAATCGAAGCGCTGCGCACCCTGCGGCTGATTCACTACACCGCATGGATCGCAAGACGCTGGGATGACCCCGCTTTCCCGATCGCATTTCCGTGGTTCAATACGCCGCGTTACTGGCACGACCGGATCCTTGAACTGCGCGAACAGATTGCCGCAATGGACGTACCACCGCTTTGCCCGGCATGAAAACGGGCAAACGATGAAGAATGGCGCCCTGCGATCGCAGGTGCTGTCCGAAGAGTGACTTAGCGGGTAAGTCGTTCCGGCCTTTCCGAGTTCGGAGAGGCCGGAACGGATTCTAACCGGCGCCGAGGCGGGGCTCTGCCGCCGGTTTAGCGAATATCAATAGCGGTGTCCGCCGCCGCCGAATCCGCCGCTGCGTCGGCCGCCACCGAAACCGCCGCCGGATCTTTCTTCGCGGGGGCGGGCCTCGTTAACGGTGAGGCTACGTCCACCGACCTCTTTGCCATGCAGGGCGCTGATTGCGGCTCGGGCCTGTTGATCGGTACCCATTTCTACGAAGCCGAAGCCTTTGGAGCGGCCGGTTTCGCGATCCATGATCACGTTCGCGGACTGCACCGTACCATGTGGGGCGAAGAGTTGCTCCAGCTCGCTGTTGTCAATGCTGTAGCTCAGGTTGCCGACATACAATTTCGTACTCATCAAAAATTCCTCGATAGGAAAACAAACAAAAAACACTTAATAAACACAGATCGAGCCCGTAATCGCGGGTGCGCTGGGTCTATTAATAAACACCTTTTCTGGAAAGGATTCTGTAGGTAAAAGTTCGTGCTGGACACGAAAGCTTTCGTATATTAGTCCGGTTCACTCGCCCGGTACTTAACGTCGCCGGCCGCGGCCGCTCCGCTCGCGGGGACGCTCCTGATTAACCCGAAGACTGTTGCCCCTCAAGTTGCGGCCATTCAGTCCGGCGATTGCCGCGCGCGCTTCGTGGCCCTCCATCTCGACGAAGCCGAAGCCGCGGCAACGACCGGAAAAAATGTCGCGAGCCAGTTCGATCGAGCGTACCCGGCCGTATTCCGCAAAAAGTTCGTTGAACTCCCGTTCGGTAGTATCGGCCGGCAGATTTCCGGCATAAATTCTCAGCATGGATTGTCTCCTGTGGGCGCAACCAAGATAGGCGGCGTCATGGTTGAATGATCCGAGGGCATGGACCGATCGATCCGCGCCTCGGCGTTGATTGCCGCATCAGCCGGGTAATCTGTGGACCAGGATTTCCGACTGTTTGCGGTGTATAGCCTTCCGGTGAAGGAAGAGCGGGAAGTTTGCGGCCAAGCAGCTGCTCGATGTTTTTCAGCTGTAAAGTTTCGTGTCGAAAGACCGGCGATGCTGCATCGTTGTTCGAGCCGGTACGGCCTATGCGACGTACGTATTCTGCCGCCGATACCCGTCTGGGCTTCGGTTAGCAAATCACCTCCATTTAGTACGGCTGGAATGGTCTGCGATTGGATCGGCGTGGGAGCCGTGTGGGCTTGATCGGCGACAATGCGTGACGGGATGTTGGATAGGCTGAGAGACTCAAAGGGCATTCGAACTTTCCTGGCTCTTGCCTGCCACGACGAGCGTGGCACCGGTCGAGCACGAGCACTGTTGCTGTGACCACAGGGCGGACCCGAAGGACGCACCGCGTGCGGTTTGCGGGAGGAGGCGGGGACTAGCAGGTGCCGTTAAGGCATTGACTGAAAGGAAAATTCCGTATCCTCGTGGCGAAGACCGGTCTTGCGCCGCGACAAACTATGTGCAGCCTACTCCAATTTCGTCAAAGAAGCTAGTCCGATCGTAGAAAACGTATTCGAACATGGAACATCGACAGCACGGCGGTATGGCAAGTACCACTTTAACCTTTCGATCAACCACAACCGTCCGCTTTTTTCACCGAGCGAACGCCTGAGTTTTTGCCAGCTTGTAGTTGCCGTTCTTGGGGCTTAATGACGCATTGGTTCTGGTCGCGGTGCCGCCGGCCTTGACGTTGCCGGGATAGCTTACCTTAACGTGAGCTGATGCCCCTTTGTTTTCCGGTTGCTGCGCTGCCAGACGATTCTGCTGCGCCCGGTACGCGATCTGCCGGAGTGTACCCGAGGGTAGCCAGACCGCCGTGCCGGCGGGTAAAGCCGCCCTGTCGGACTGAGCCGGTCCGCTCCAGGCCGCATTCAGGGCGATGAGCTGAGACTTGTCGGTTGCGTATTGACGAGCCAAAGTCGAAACGAAGGTATTCTGCGTTATGACGACACGGTCCCAGTCAAGAGGCTTTTCATATCGTATGCCCTCGGCAAAGAAACGTTCGGGCTGACTGGCGACCTCCCGTGCTGCCAGAAATTCGGCGTAGAAATTACGGGAAGCGAAACCGAATTGGGGATGGTCGTAATCGGAAACGATCCGCATGAAGTCATGGCCGAAAGACTGCTTCGCGCGCATCATGCCCGAAATGCCATGATTGTAGGACGTGATTGCCAGGGGCCAGCTGCCGAGCTTGCCGTAGGCATAGCTTAGATAACGGGCGGCGCCGTGAGCCGAAGCGATGGGATCCAGGCGCTCGTCGATGATCGTGTTGACGTTCATGAATCGCTCGGCCGCCCCGCGCGTAAACTGCCACACGCCCACGGCGCCTGCCGAGGAACGCGCCTGCGTTTGGAACGACGATTCCACATGGGGCAAATGCGCTAAATCCTCGGGGAGGCCCGCGTGGCGGAAAATCTCCCGAAAGTGGCGATCATAACGACCGCTGATTTCCAAACCCCTCTTGAAGCGCTCGCGAAGGCCGCGCTGACCGCGGAGCCGCTCGCTCGCGCCCAGTAGTGCCGTCTTGAGATCCCCGCGTGGACTGATCTTCACGGCCAGTCTTCGGTCGTCCTGGGTCAGAGGAATTCCCGCAGAGACCTTTTGTTCCAGGTCGCGCAATCGGGACTGCCAATAGGCTGTCCGTTCGCGCACCAGTTCTTTCTGGATCGGGGTATAGCCCTCGGTGATATTGCCGGGGAGCTGAATCACTTCATAAATCACATCCAGAAAACGGTTATCGTGCAGAACGACTTGAGAACGGCTCCAGACGCCGTAGACATTGCGCCAGAAGGCGACTTGCGTTTCCAGGGCCACGGGCTTCGGGAACATACCCGAGGTAATCGAGACGGAAGACATCGCGCGAAGCCGCGACGATGCATCCGCCGATTGCGCCATCGAGGCCGCGGGTGCTACGGCCTTCTGGTGAAGGCTTCCATGGTGAATCCGATGATGTTTTTGCATCGTGGAAGGACCGGAACAGCCGCCTGCCATGAGAACAGGCACAACCATCAGAAGACACTGGATCAGTCTGCGAGTCATCGACGAGCCCCCCAAGCCGGCTCAAGAATTTTTTTCGGAAGAAACGCTTTTCGCCGAGAACTCAAACGACCCGCGATTGCGGATCGAAATTCGGCTACGTGGATAAAATCATTGTAGCTCGAGTATGCGGAAAGTTGGGGGACATTCGAGTTAGCAGAGTTTTTCCAGCTAACGTCGGCGGCCACCGCCGCCGCGCCGGCCGCGCGGCCGCTCTTCGTTAACGCGTAGCGTGTTGCCCCGCAGATTGCGGCCGTTCAATCCGGCGATCGCCGCACGCGCCTCATGACCCTCCATCTCGACGAAGCCGAAGCCGCGGCAACGTCCCGAAAAGATATCGCGAGCCAATTCGATCGAGCGTACTCGTCCATAGGCCGCAAATAGTTCGGTAAACTCCTGTTCCGTCATATCCGGGGGGAGATTGCCGGCATACACTCTCAACATAATGCTTCTCCTTTGGTGCCGTCCGGATAGGCCTGACATGGTTCCATACGAAGTCCAACCGGGCTGCAACGTTTCGTTGGGGAAAACCGCCTGGTGGGGTGAGGCCCGATGCGCTGCACGAGATTTGGACGAGGAGGCGAGGCTTGGGGGACGTCTGGCAGTGTAGTTGCCTGACAAGATCGAATCCTCGGGGTGCAGCGCTCTTCGCCACCGAACGATAATAGGTCAAGGATACCGCGATGGCATCGCTTTATCCAAAACCGCTTATGTCGCGAAGATCGGAGTCGGCCCGGTTCGGCAGTCAGCATATGACAAGAACCGGCCAGCAAACGTTCGTGTCGCCGTGCTGCCAACATCGCTCCTCTTCGAGGAACCGGGCGAACGGTTCGTGATCCGTGTAGACGCTTCCGTCGGATATGAAGAAATGCTCGAAAGGACCGAAACGTTCGGACCCGCCGCCAAAGGTGTCCTCAAAATGAATCGAGGCGCCGGTCCGGCAGTCGCATCGGGAAAATAAATTGCCCTGAATCTCCCAGAAGTGGTTTTGATAGCGCCCCACGATTTCGTTGTCCGGACCTTGGCGAATCACATGACCGCTGATTCGAAAATACGGGGCCGGACCCAAAGTAACAGCATGTTCCGGAATGACGGATTCGAAGCTTAATCGGACCATAATCGCATGCTCCATAGAATTTCTTGAATCGCTTCTCCTTCCCGACACCGAAAAGGCACACTGGTTCACTGACCGGCAGGCTGCCGGCCATGAAGACCAAGATCGCGATAGCCGTGAATTTCTGTGGATTTCGAGATCTTGCGATCGGTACTTGGGCGGGCCGGATACTTATCGTTTGTTGTTTTTCGAGACAAAAAACGAACAATTCCGCCCCACGGTTAGGCCATGGGCAGAGCGAAAAACGACGCTAAGGAGAACTTCGGAAGCTCTTCGTTTCTGGCCCTCTTAATTTTTCGTTCGGGCGCGATGGAAAAGTCCACTGTCCAAACCTGCGATCTTCTCCGGCCAAGGCGGCAAGGTCGGCGGCATAGCCTTGTAATTTCTCGTCCAGGGCAGCTCGCTGTTCGGGCGTTGCGGACGTAATTACTTTGGCGATCAACTCCGCATTCGACTGACGTAGGGTCTGAATATAGGCGCGCCGCTGGGGGTCTGTTTGGTCGGCCAGTTCGGCGAAATAGGTGCGAATCCAGTCCGTTGCGACTCGCTCCTCCGGCTTCCGTTCCTGGATTTTCGAAAGCAGGGCTAGAAAATCGCGCTGCCGTGCTTCGCGCTCGTCTGCCCAGGTGTAGTTGCCGTTGTCGCGTCCGGCTATGGCGTTTCGGATGATGGTTCGTTGTTCGTCGGTGAGTTTCCCGAGCCAAAACTCGGCACGCTTGATAAAAAGCTTCGCCTTGGCTCCGGGGGCATTGTCCGCGCTGTTATGCAGATAACCGTATTTCTTTCGGAATTGTGCATTGTCATCGCTGAGTTCGCGCTGTACCTGCCTGATCTGATTAGGCTTGAGCGTCAGTGCGAGCCTGGCGATTTCCGGGGCGGCCCGCTCGCCGAGTATTTCCAGTCGTCGGTTGATCCTCTGCTGAAAATCAGTAACCTCGGATGGCGTCATCGGCCCCTTTGCTTTCGTCCGAATGTCGTCGAGTAAGGCCGAATAAGCATGCAATTGCGTCGCGCGATGCCAGGCCAGTAACGCGTTGATTCGATCTTTAGCCAAGGTTTTCTGCGTCTTTTCCAGATCGAAATACTCATCAAGCCGGAAGATCAGCAAGGTATCCGCATGGTTATAACCGAACCGAATGCTGGTGCAGGCCGCGAGCGGCAGCACTATCGCGGATACGACGATCAAGTGCCATCGGCGGATCAGGATGGTGAGGGACGATACGTTCATTTGCCGTCCATATTCTGGCGAATACACGTCGAGCTCCTATCGTGAGGTACGCTGTCACTTAGTAGAAGAGAAAAATTCAAAGCCATTGCGAACGATTTCAGTTTACGAAGCGGAGCCAGTTAGATTTCGACCACGGTCCCGAGTTCGATCACACGGTCCGGAGGTATTCTGAAAAAGTCCATGGCGCTCTCGGTATTGCGCGCCAGGCGGATAAAGAGGCGCTCGCGCCAGAGAGCCATACCCGGGCGGGGCGTCGAAATGACGGCTTCCCGGCTGAAGAAAAACGAGGCATTGGCCAAATCGATCTCGAGGTCCCGTTCTTTGCACAAGGCCAGGGCGTCCGGCACATTGGGCTCCTGATTGAAACCGAAGTAAATCTTGACTCGGTATAACTCGTCGCCGAAGTGCCTGATTTTGATGCGTTCGGAGCGAGGCACCCAGGGCACGTCTTTGACGATTACGGTCAGCACGATCACCCGTTCGTGCAGAATCTTGTTGATCGCCAGATTGTTCAAGAGGGACTGAGGGACACCCCGGCGGCCGGCTGTGAGATAAATGGCGGTTCCGGGAATACGCCGCGGCGGTTCTGCGTGAAAACGCATGAGCAAGGTTTCGAACGATATCGCTCTTTCGTTCAAGCGTTTTCCGAGCAACGTGCGTCCTTGTTGCCAGGTGGTCATCACGGTAAACAGGACAACGCCAACCCCAAGGGGAATCCACCCGCCTTGGGTGAATTTCAAGCTATTGGCCATAAGGAAGGCGGTGTCGATAATCAAGAAGCAGCCTACGACCGCCAGGCTGGTCATCCATCTCCATTGCCAGAGCCTTTTGAATACGAAGAAAGCCAACAGGCTCGTGATGACCATCGTGCCGGTAACGGCGATGCCGTAAGCGGCGGCCAATCGTTGGGACGATTCGAATTGCACGACCAGGGTAAAGACTGCGGCCAATAAAAGCCAATTGACGACCGGCAGGTAGATTTGGCCGGGGAAAAACAGCGACGTGTGATAAATACGCACCCGCGGCAAGTAACCAAGCTGGATCGCCTGCAACGTCGTCGAGAATACCCCGGAAATTACGGCTTGGGACGCAATCACCGTCGTAATCGTCGCCAATATGAGCAGCGGGAGGGCTCCCCATTCCGGTGCTAGAAGGTAGAACGGATTTTGGGTAGCCTCCGATTCGCGCAGCAGCAATGCGCCTTGGCCAAAGTAGTTCAGCAACAGGGCCGGAAGAGCCACGGCAAACCAGGCCATGCGAATCGGCCGAACGCCGAAATGGCCGATATCCGCATAAAGAGCTTCGGCTCCGGTCACCACCAAGACAACCGCGCCCAGGACCACCAGCGAATACCATTCCTCTTCGATCAAAAAACGAGCGCCGTACCACGGATTCGCTGCTACCAATACCTGCGGGGTAGCGAGAATGCTGCGCGCACCGAGGATTCCGAGGCAAAAAAACCATAGGAGCATGATCGGGCCGAACAGCCGGCCGACACGACTCGTACCCTTGCGTTGGAGAAGAAATAAAAGGGTCAGGATCGCCAGGGTCACCGGCACGACAAATTCGTTGAGTTTCGGAGCCACGACCGCCAGGCCTTCGACGGCGCTCGTAACCGTAACTGCGGGTGTGAGAATGCCGTCGCCATAAAATAAGGCGGCGCCGATGAGACCGATCAGAACGATTACGCGTCGCCGGCGGGGTGAATCGATCGCAGCGCGAGACGCAAGCGATACCAAGGCCATGATTCCGCCTTCGCCTCGGTTGTCGGCCCGCAGCATGATCGCGGCATATTTCAGGCAGACGATCACGATCAGCGACCAGAAAATAAGTGACAGCACGCCGAGTATATTGGTCTCGCTGGGCGCAATGGCGTGAGGTCCGCTGAAGGCGACGCGCATGGCATAAAGCGGACTGGTGCCGATGTCGCCGAACACGATTCCGAGCGTGCCGACCAGCGTAACGGTTCTACCGGGCTTTAGGCGTTGCAATGTCGAATGCGCTTGCATTTTTCAGGCGTGTGGCGGTCGAGACGAACGATGGTTGCACTTCACAATGCGGAGATCCTTGTGTTTTATCAATGACCGCTCACGGCAGACTTTGCCCTTTGACTCCTCGGCCGGCTCATTGCTCCCCAGAACGGCAACGCAAAGACCCGTCCGACGGCCGTCTCCGGGTTTAACGACAGACGGGCGTCGAAAGATTGGCGGTTGTTCGCTGGACCGTGCCAGGCGCTCACCTTTACGATACTCGCCTTAGAATTGAGGGGCGTACCGTTAACCCGATGAAAATGTCCCATACTTAGCTCCTATACAGTCGATCGCGGTTAGCTGTGGCCCGATCGGCCATAACGAATGCAGCGATTCGGAACGGCCTATGCGAGATCGGTAGCGTACTGCCGAAACGGTTTTCAAGGCATTGGGCTTTGAACGCGACCGATGCGAGTCGTTCTCAACGGGGTGGTGGATGAAGGTAGATACACTAATGCAATCGGAGGAACGGCTTCGGCGAAACCGCAACTCCTTGCTGGAGCAACAACGCGCGCTGGCCTCGCTAACGCGTAGCGAAATTTTTTCGGCTGAGGATGCGCTCGAGGCGATTCGCCTGCTGACTCGAACCACCGCGACGGAGTTGGACATCGAGCGCATCAGTGTATGGCGGTTTACCGAAGACCGGCTCGCCATCGAATGCATGGATCTCTACGAGCGCTCCCGGCAACGGCACAGTTCCGGGATGACATTACGCCAGGAGGATTTTCCGAGCTATTTCAAAGGACTTGAAACCGAGGAAGCCATCGTGGCGAACGATGCGTGTCATCATCCTTCTACCGCCGAGTTTTCCGCTGTGTACCTGCGTCCTTTACGGATCAGCTCGATGCTCGATGTGCCGATACACGTCTTCGGGCGCGTCGAGGGCGTCCTATGCTGCGAGCACACCGGCGAAACGCTCAGCTGGTCTGCGGAAGAACGCTTTTTCGCCATTGCCGTGGCCAATCTCGCCGCTCTCGTGATCGAACAAAACGAGCGCAAACGTACCGAGGCCTTGTTGCGCGGCCAGAGAGACATGCTGGAGATGATCGCCAACGGAGCGCCCCTCGAGCATACCCTGGCTGCACTGGCGCGTACGATCGAACAGCAGGATGACAAAATACTCTGCTCGGTGCTTCTCCTGGATAAGGACGGCGTTCATTTGCGGCATGGGGCCGCCCCGAGTATTCCCGACGATTACAACCGGCAAATAGACGGCATCGCCATCGGACCTTCCGTGGGATCTTGCGGCACTGCGGCATTTCACCGGCAAACGGTAATTACCAGCGATATTCGGACGGATCCCCGTTGGGCCGCCTTTCGCGATCTCGCCGAGCAGTACGGACTTCGCGCCTGTTGGTCGACACCCATTTTCGACGCGAGGCAAAACGTCATCGGTACCTTTGCCGTTTACTATCGCGAACCGCAGCGGCCTTCGGACAAACACGCCAGGCTGGTAGAGACGGCGATTCATACCGCTGCGATCGCCATCGAGCGCAGTCGGGTCGAGGACCGGATCCAGCGTCTCGCTTTTTACGATGCGCTAACAGGGCTTCCGAACCGTGCCTTGTTGATGGACAGGGCTGCGCAGGCCTTAGCGCTTTCAGCCCGTGACAAGAAAGAAACGGCCCTGCTGTTTCTGGATCTCGACCGATTCAAAACGGTCAACGATTCCCTGGGACATCATGTCGGCGACGGGCTATTGCGGAGCATTGCGGGCCGCTTGCGGGGATGCCTGCGGGATACGGACACCGTGTCCCGGCTGGGAGGCGACGAATTCGTCGTACTGCTCCCGGAAACGGGAGGCGACTCGGCCGCTCAGACCGCCGAAAGGATTCTGAGCGTGGTCGCGCAGCCTTATGTCATCGAGGATTACCGGCTGAGCATCACGCCGAGCATCGGCATCAGCATGTATCCGCAGGACGGCGGCGACGTGGAATCCTTGGTCAAACATGCCGATACCGCCATGTATCACGCTAAAGAAAAAGGACGCAATACTTATCAATTCTTTACCGAAAGCATGAATTCCGCCGTGCTGGAGCGGCTTACGATCGAAAGCGGTCTGCGGCAGGCTCTGGAACGTGACGAATTCTTGCTGGAGTATCAGCCTCAGTACGATATCGAGACGCACGGATTGGTAGGCCTCGAGGCCTTGATCCGCTGGCAGCATCCGGAATGGGGCCGGGTAGCGCCGGGCCGGTTTATTCCCATCGCCGAAGAAAGCGGCCTCATCGTTCCGATCGGGGAATGGGTGATCCGCGAGGCCTGCCGCCAAAACGTGTACTTGCAATCCCTCGGTTTCGCCAAGGTTCCGGTTGCCGTCAACATTGCCTCGCCACAATTCGTTCAGCGATTCGAAGACCTCGTCGCACGGGTGTTGGGAGAAACGGGTATGGAGCCCGAGTATCTTGAACTCGAGTTGACCGAGGGAATCGTCATGCAAGGAGAGGGATCGATTCAGAAACGCTTGCACAAGCTCAAGGACATGGGCGTAAAGTTGGCTATCGACGATTTTGGGACGGGCTATTCAAGCCTCAGTTATCTCAAGCGATTCCCGATCGACAAGCTGAAGATCGATCAGTCCTTCGTGCGCGACATCATCGATGATCAGGATGATCTTGCGATAACCCGCGCAGTGATCAGCCTGGGCCACAGCCTTCGACTGACGGTTATCGCCGAAGGCGTCGAAACGGAGCAGCAATTGGCCTTTCTGCGGGATGAAGGTTGCGATCAAGCTCAAGGCTTTTTCTTCAGCCGTCCTCTTTCTGTCAAAGCGCTAGGCGACTGGTTTTTCGAGAGTTCGACGAAGGCTTAGACAAAATCTCGGTGGGATTCCTCGGCAAGGTATTCGACCGCTCGCGGAGTCCCGGCGATGCCGAACGGAAAGACTCGGCGGCGATCCAATGGTTACTGTTGACCCTCGCCGCGCGGGTTTTCAGTATGCCTGTCTTGAAAGCGGAATTGGAGCCGTGCAGTTCCACGGTTGTCTGGAGTGTATTGCATGGATGTCCGAAATCGTTCGCCCATGTCGGTTTGCGGAGCAATCGTACTAGCCTGGGCATGCTTTCTGGTGATTGCACTCCGGTTCTGTCTGGCGGAGCCCTCGTTTGCCGGCACGGACGAGGCCGCGCCGCCCACCATCGATCCCGGGCGCCTGGAAGCCCATGTCCGAACCTTGTCGGAGATGCTAGGGCCAAGGGATGCCGGTCATCCGGATAATCTCGATCGTGCGGCATCGTATATCCGTTCGGCGTTCGAGCAAGCGCAGGGCAAAACCGCGGACCAGCCGTTCCGGGTCGGCCGAACGACTTACCGCAATATCATGGCTAGTTTTGGCCCGCCGTCCGAGGAGCGGATCGTCGTCGGCGCACATTACGATACGGCCGGTCCCTATCCCGGAGCCGACGATAACGCGAGCGGCGTCGCCGGATTGATCGAACTGGCGGGACTACTGGGCAAAGCCGATCTCGCAATCCGGGTGGATCTCGTAGCCTATACCCTGGAGGAACCGCCATTTTTCAGGAGCGAGCACATGGGGAGTGCCGTGCATGCCCAGTCGCTCAAGGCGAAGGGGGCGAACGTACGCGCGATGCTTGCGCTCGAAATGATCGGCTATTTCACCGATGCGAAAGACAGCCAGTCATTTCCCGCGCCGGGACTTTCGCTTTTCTATCCGACCACCGGAAACTTCATCGCCGTCGTGGGAAGGATAGGGGAGGGACGGCTGGTGCGAAGTATCAAGAAGGCGATGTCCAACGCCTCAAGCTTGCCGGTGCATTCGATCAATGCTCCGCGCTTTCTCCCGGGCGTCGACTTCTCGGACCATCTCAATTATTGGGAAGCAGGCTATCCGGCCGTAATGATCACCGATACGGCTTTCTATCGTAATCCGAACTATCATGCCGCCACCGACACGCCCGACACGCTGGACTACCGGAGAATGGCCCAAGTGGTAGCGGGAGTCCATGCCGCAGTGCTCGAGCTCGCGCGGTAGACCTTCAAATTGCCGATGCGTCAAACGACCGCATCCGCTCCGCATGGTGAAGGCCTTGACTATACCGTGCGAAGGATATTTTCCAGGTGCACGCCTAACACTTCGGCAATACGCTTGAGCTTGTCGATTCGGCATGTCGGCCGTCCCCGGTCGACAAGGGCAACGAACGATTCCGTTATGCCAGCCCGCTCGGCCAGTTCCTCCAGCGTCAGCCCGCGGAACTCGCGCCAGATCCGGATGGCGTTCTCTCCGGCCAAAAGGCGCGCCTTCAAGTCGTCCGGAAGTTGTTCTTCGCCCGGCACAAGCCGTTCCTCGGTTTTGACGTCGGACGCCATGTCCGTCGCCAATTCGGCCAGTTCCACGAGGGACAGATAGTCGTCATATGGAATCATCGCCCATTTCGCGCCGTCCTTTTCAATGATTTGCACGTCCATTCCTAGTCTCCTGCACAGCGGTCTCGTTCTGCGAACGGAGGTGCCGCTTTACCTATTTCTTTGAAAACAATGTTTGAAAGCTGGCAAATGACGATCGCGGGAGGCGGACCGAAGGTTTTCCAAAACCCGGCGGACATCCGGTTCCGGGGTGGCGGCAAGCAGGCGGTCGTACATCGCCATATTGTATATCTCGGCCTCGACCGCGCTGCGGCAGGCCTCTTCAACCGTATCCGGCGCTGTCACGCGCTCAGGCCAGCGGTCTTCCGGCACGGGTATGCCATAGCGTTCGAACAGCGAGAGCAGGGCAGCGGCATGCCGCGCCTCGGCTTCGACGATGTTAACGAAGGGACGTATCGGACCGAACTTTTCGATGACCTTTCGATAGGCGGCAAGCGCCTTGTATTCGTCGTCGAGCGCTTCGGTCAGGCGATCCTTCAAGCTCGAATTCATGGACATTTCCTAGAGTGGCGGGTGCTGAGTGGCCAGACCATCGCGTGTTCCGACCGCAAAACCCTAGGGGAAGGTATGCGGGTCGGTGCCTTCGCACTCGGCCTCGGGATGGTGTTTCTTGATGATGGCCTCGATTTCTTCTACGCGGTCTCGGGGCACGTCGATCATCAGCAGGAACTCGCCTTTTTCCATGGCCTCCTGGAATTGATCGATCCGCCGGTTACCGATGCTGCTGCCGACCATGCTCGACATCAATCCTCCGACCCCCGCGCCAGCCAGGGTGATCGCAAACAGCGCTCCGCCGCCCAGAACCAGCCCCGTGGGCAAGGCGATCGCCACCAGCCCGGCCAAGAGTCCCGTCGCGCCGCCGAGTGCGACGCCCTGTTCCAGGGCCGGAAGGAAGTCGGTCTTTTGCAGGAAAGTGGCTTCGGGCAGATCTTCCAAAGGCGTGCCGCGTTTGGCCAGTACGTGGATGTGGCGTTCCTCGATCCGCGCCAGCAACAACTCGTCCACGATCTTTTTGGTAATTTCGATGTCAGGTACCAGAAAATAGATGCGTCGCATATTTTGGCTCCGTTTCTGATAGGGTGTCTTGGACCAGACGCCCGGAGGGGACAAGCCCAGTTTGAACCTTGCGGTAATGAGCCGCAAGCCTCGACTGGGTAGCGGATTAGACCCGATCTCGAGAAGGAAATTGCGTGATGAGCACGAGATTGCATGATTTAGCGGCCGGCGAAAGGGGCCTCATCGTGGGCTTCGAGGGCGGCAACCCGGTATACCGCCAAAAGCTTTTGGCCATGGGGTTGACGCCGGGTACGGAGTTTACGGTCATCCGCTTTGCCCCCTTGGGCGATCCGATCGAAATTCGTATCCGAGGGTTCGACCTCAGCCTGCGCCGGGAAGAGATCGATTGCGTGAAGGTCGAGCGTCTGGCGAACGAGGCCGCTGCGGCGGCCGAAGCCGACGAGGCATCGGCCGATTTCACCATCGCCGTGGTCGGGAATCCCAACAGCGGCAAGACGACCATCTTCAACGGCTTGACCGGTGCCCGGCAGCGAGTCGGCAACTGGCCCGGGGTCACGGTGGAGAAGAAGACGGGCCATTTTTCGTTGCGAAACCGTCACATCGACGTCGTGGATCTGCCCGGGCTGTATTCGCTCGACGTCCGGGACGAAGCGGTTTCCCTGGATGAAAAGATTGCCCGCGATTACATCCTGTCGGGGCAAGCCGATCTGGTCGTCGACATCGTCGATGCCTCGAACCTGGAACGAAACCTCTATCTCACGGTACAGCTTCTCGAGATGAAGGTGCCGCTCCTGGTGATCCTCAACATGATGGACATCCTCGAACAGCGTGGCGCCGAGATGGACGCGGCGAAGCTGTCGGAGCGCCTCGGCGCGCTCGCGGTCCCGGTGATCGGCACGCACACGGAAGGCATAGCGCCGGTTAGGCCGATCATTCTCCGGCTCGCTTCCGAGCAGACTGCATCGCCGTTCGGGATCTGCTATCCCGATGTTATCCAGCAGGCCATCGCACGTCTCCAGCCATCCATCGAGCGGATCGCGCCTGAACAGAACGCCCGCTGGCTGGCCCTGAAGCTCCTGGAAGGCGATGCCTGGGCTGCCGAACGGATAGACCCCGAAACGCGAAAACTCGTCACGCAACAAAGAAAACTCATCGAAGAACTTTCCGGCGAGGGGGCGGATCTTCTGATCGCTGACAGCCGTTACCGTTTCATTCGCACCCTGATCCAGGAGACGCTCACCGAGGCGGCTTCGCCCCGGCGGCCGATTACGGATGTGCTCGACCGCGTCGTGCTTAACCGCTGGCTGGGATTGCCGATCTTTCTCGGCGTCATGTACCTGATGTTTTTCTTCGCCATCCAGTTGGGCAGGGCGTTCAAGCCTTTCTTCAATCTTTCGGCGCAAGCGCTGTTCGTCGACGGTTTCGGGGCGGCTCTGACTCGTTCCGGGTTGCCCGAGTGGATTACGGCTTTGCTTGCGGACGGCCTCGGGAACGGCATCCGCGAGGTGATCGCGTTCGTCCCGATCATCGCCTTCCTGTATATCTTCATTTCTCTGCTGGAAGACTCGGGCTACATGACGCGGGCCGCGTTCGTCATGGACCGCTTCATGGGATTTCTGGGACTGCCGGGCAAATCCTTCATTCCGATGGTGGTTGCATTCGGCTGCAATGTGCCGGCGGTGATGGCGTGCCGCACGCTGGAACGGCCGCGCGACCGGATCTTGACCATTCTCATGATCCCGTTCCTGTCCTGCGGCGCTCGGCTACCGGTGTATGTGCTTTTCTCCGAGGCTTTCTTTCCGCGGCAGGCTCATATCGTGGTCTTCGGTCTCTATCTCACCGGCATCGCCTTTGCCATCCTGACCGGACTAATCATGAAAAACACGCTTCTCAAGCAAAAGGCCTCGTTTCACATCCTGGAAATGCCCCCGTACCATACGCCTCGCGTCAAGAACGTGTGGCTGAATACCTGGCAGCGGGTCAAGGCGTTCATCTTCAAGGCCGGCAAGTTTATCGTGCCGATGGTCATGCTCATCCAGATACTGAACAGCTTCGGGGCGGACGGTACGTTTCCCAATCGGAATGTCGACCGGTCCGTGCTGAGCGCGGCGGGCCGCACGCTGACTCCGGCTTTCGGACCGATGGGCATCACCGAGGAGAATTGGCCGGCTACCGTGGCCCTGTTCACCGGCGTTCTGCATAAAGTGGTGGTGATCGGGACTCTGGAAGCGATTTACACTCAGGCGAGTCGGCCGCAAAGAGCGACGGCCGAGTTCGATCTCTTGGGCGGACTCCGAAACGCGGTCGCCACTATTCCCGCCAATCTGTCCAAGTTGTTCGGTATCGGTCCTGCCCGGAATCAGGCCGTTCCCAAGACTCGGTTCGTCACCGAGATGAAGGAGCGTTTCGTCGGCCCGCCCGCGGCTCTCGCTTATTTGCTGTTCGTGCTGTTGTATTTTCCCTGTGTCACCACGACAGTTTCCGTTTTTCGGGAAGGCGGCAGGCGCTGGGCGTTATTCTTGATCTTTTGGACGACGGGCTTGGCTTATATGACCGCCACCGCGTTCTATCAAGCCGCCACCTATGCGCAGCATCCGGCCTCGTCGGTGTTTTGGCTGAGTGGCTTTCTGGCGTTGTTCGTAATCGTGGTTTGGCTGTTCCATCGTTGGGGAGACCGTGAGGCGAGTCTGCGTACGCCGGTTTGAGACGCGTTGCCTCGCTCGGGTTTTTGATGGCGAATGTTCCTACATACAAAGGTGCGATATGTCCGCGAGCGACGAACTGACCGGGATCATTGCCCCGGCCTGTCGTGTCCAAAGAAATGCATTACGCCAACCCAAGAGGAGGTTTCCATGTTCTTCAAGCAGTTCTATCTCGGCTGTCTCGCCCACGCCTCTTATCTCATCGGCGATGAAGGGACGAAAACCGCCGTCGTCGTCGATCCCCAGCGCGACATCGAGCAATATCTGGAAGAGGCGCGCCGGGAAGGTTTCGAGATTCGCCATGTGTTCCTGACCCACTTTCACGCCGATTTCATTGCGGGACACCTGGAACTGCGGGATCGTGTCGGCGCCAGGATCCATTTGGGGGCGAGGGCGGATGCCGAATATGCGTTCATTCCGCATCCCGACGGCGATACGCTCGAATTCGGTCAGGTCCGCCTGAAGATCCTGGAAACACCCGGCCATACCCCCGAAGGTATC
>NZ_JBDIVO010000042.1:0-22168 GCF_039794385.1 Methylocaldum sp.
CGGATGTGCACCGGCGTCGTGACGAGGATTCGCGGCTCCGGGCACAATTCCAAAGCGGCGCGGATATCGGCCGGAAAAAAAGGCTTACCGGAGTGCAGTGCCATTCCGCCAAGGCAAAGCGGCAGAAGAATACTGGTCTCGAGACCGTACATGTGCTGCGGCGGTACCGTGGCGATGACACTAGCCGACTGCTCTGGCCTTAAACCTAGGCCAGCCCCGATCAGTTTCGCACTCTCGCAAAAGCTCAGCCACGTTTTGACGTGAGCTCTCGGCTGGCCCGTGCTACCGGACGTAAACGCGATTGCAACTACTTGATCTCCCGGAATTTCCGGGATGTAAGCGTCCTGGCGTGGCGTCTGTCGTGGGCTGCAATCGTAACGGACGATCGTATCAAGTCCTTCCGGAGACTCCGGACCGTCAACTAGACAATAGAGCTGCGGATATTGTTCCGTCACTTGCTGCAAGACCCTAGGTGCCCGGCTCGGCGGCAGCAGGTTGATCTGCCCTTTGAGCACGGCTGCGGCGAAAGCCGCGAGAAACCGGTATCGGTTCTCGCAGAGATTGACCATGTAAGGACGATCGGGGAGATTTGCCGCCAGATTGATTACTTCCCGGAAAAATTCGCCCAAAGTTATGGAACGGCCATTATCAATAGCGATAACTCGGGCATCCCTAAAACGGTCGATCAATGGATAGTGCGGCCTGAGGAGGCTGGCGTCGTGGGAGATGATCTTGTCTTGATATTTCGTTAATGGCCTGTTTGCCACGGGTGTTATTCACTATTTTTAGGATGAATTTTGCGCAAAAACTATACGCAAAGCGCTAAGGTATTTAAATGAAGCAACTGTATTCTCCTGTATACAAACCGTAACTCTTTTGGAGCCGGCGTTCCATCTCTAGTTTTTGCCAGAAGAATTCCTGCAATACGACCTGCCTGCAAAACGTCGCGCCAATTTGCCGGACTGAAACATTGAAAACCGCTCCAAACTCGACTTAAACCAGCAGATAAATTTACAAGCTTCGGCACAATCTGGTATTAAGGGAATGGCGCTTCATTTCGCGCCCCGTGTCGATCTAAGTTCAACAACCTCAAGGAGAATTCCAATGAAAAAGATGATGACAGTGGTGGGTGGTTTGTTGTTAATCAGTCCTATCCTAGCCCACGCGACCAGCCATACCCAAGGAGCCGGTCCCAGGGGAGATGGCGCGAGTGGTTGCGGCTGGGGAGCGTTGCTGTTCGACGGCAACAGCGGCGTCGGCGCCCATTCACTCGCGATTACCACCAATGGCAGCTTCGGCAATAACACTTTCGGTATATCGTCCGGCACCAACGGTTGCGACGCCAACCAAACCATTCGCTACAGGGGCGGCCGCATGTACATCGGGGCCAACATGACCAAGCTGGCCGAGGACATGTCTCGCGGAAACGGCGAAACACTTGCCGGGCTTTCCGAAGTTATGGGCATCGCAAAAGAAGATCGCCTGGCCTTTTTCGCGCTGGTCAAGAAACATTTCGCCGTGATTTATCCGCGAGAATCCGTTACCAGCGACGAGGTAATGGACGCCTTGATCGTCGTGATGAAGTCCGACTCCGCATTGGCGAAGTACGTCGGCTGATCCCTAGCTTGCGAGGCGCTCCCCGAAATATGAAGCGCCTCTTCTTTCATCCGCCGTGAAGTCGCTCTTATGCCTCGTTGTTGTTCTGACATTTCAGACGGCAGCTTTCCGCGCCTTTGGGTCGGAAAATCCCTCGATACTGCTTCGACAGGCGCGAGCGATGCGTCTGCACTACGACCCTACCTGGCTGGCCCTGGGCCATTACCGGCGCACTCCCTTCGGAGACTGGGCCAGCGATGCGGACGACCCGGCCTTTTTTCTTGCCGAAACGGGTCAACACGATCCCGACGCGGAATTATCCGCCACCCTTCTAGCCTATTTTGCGCCAGGAGACGGAGACGAGCACCCTCGGTGCCGATTTCCCGCTCGTTATCATTGGCTAAAAAGCCGGCTCGATTTCGGCGGTTCGCTATCTTCGGATCACGACTGCAAAGCGTTTTCCGAATGGACCGAGACCCTGAAGGCCCATTCGGTAAGCCTGATCTTTCCCGCATCCTACCTGAACAGCCCGTCATCCATGTTCGGACATACTTTTTTGCGCCTAGACCGCGAAAATCAGGATGAAAATGCACGCCTGCTGGCCCATACGATCAATTATGCGGCGGACGTGAATGTGGCGGACAACGAATTGTTCTACGCGTACCGAGGTCTGTTCGGTGGCTATCCGGGCGTGATTTCGGTACAGCCGTTTTATGAAAAAGTTAAGGAATACAGCGACTTCGAAAACCGCGATATTTGGGAATATTCCCTTAACCTGTCGCCCGCCGAAACCGCGCAACTGATCCGTCACGTCTGGGAAATTCGGCCGATTCGGTTCGACTATTACTTTATCGGAGAAAACTGCTCTTATCGTATTTTGAGCTTGCTGGATGTCGTGCGTCCGGCTCTTGCGCTTCGGGAGAAATTTCCCTACCGCTCCATTCCCTCGGATACCGTGCGCGCCATCGTTGATGCGGGATTGGTCGAGCATGTGGATTACCGTCCATCCGCGGCAACGGTGTTGAACGAGCATACCCGCCAGCTCACGTCTGACCAACGCCGCGTGGCCAGACAGTTGGCAGATGGAAAAATCGCGCTGGACAGCGCTGCTCTTAGACCGATGTCTGCCGCCGAACAAGCGGCTACACTGGAGACGGCATACGAGTCTTTGCGCTACCGGTCGTTGGCCGACAAATTGCCGAGGGAGCGTGTTGCCGGTCTGAGTTATAAACTCCTGCTGGCCCGCAGCCGGATCGATGACGTTTCACCGCTAAAACCGCCGGAGCGTCCGGCCACTCGGGATGATGAAGGGCACAAGCCTTGGCGCGCCGACCTCGGCTTCGGTTTTTTCGATCATACGGCGTTCGGCTCATTCCGATTGCGCTCCGCCTATCACGATCTGACCGATCCTTTAGCCGGCTACCGGCTGGGAGCCCAGATCAAATTTCTCGATGCCAGTGTCCGGTATTACGAAGACGAGAGATTCCGCGTCGAAGCCGTGGATGTCATCAATATCGCATCATTAACCCCGCGCACAGAGTTTATCCAGCCCTTGTCCTGGTCCGTCGGCCTCGGCGCCCGGCGAAAATTGCTTGAAACCGGCCGACCGTTGGTCGGCTATCTGGACGGAGGCGTCGGTTTGAGCTACAGCATCGGCGACGGAATGATCTTCGGCCTAGTGAACGGCACGCTTGAAGTAAGCGAGTCGGTTCGACCGAACGTCGATATCGGGCTTGGCCCCCGCATCGGCTGGCTGTATCGCGGCCTGGGCGGGCAGGGACTGCTGGACTTTCGAATTGACTGCTATATCGTGGAAGACGAGTATTGCACGGGCGGATTGCGCTTGGACCATACGGTGAATCTAGGCAAGGACTATGCGCTGAACCTGCGTCTCGGCCGAGACCGGGGAGAGCGTACTTATGCGAGTGAATTTCTTTTGTCGGTGCGGCGGTATTTTTGAGAGTCGAACAAATATTGCCGCGTATTTGCATCCGGCGCTGATGGAGCATTACCGTGTCCCGATGCTTTTTCCGAAATCTTTTGATTATTCCGTTCGCCCTTAGCCTTTCCGGATGCGCCAGCCTGCTTTTTTATCCGGACCGGGCGATGCGGCTCACACCCGATGCCTTAGGCCTGAAATACGAAGATGTGAACCTGGTCACCCCAGACGGGATTAAATTGCACGGCTGGTTCTTGTTTGCTCGCGGCGCCCCGCGCGGAACGGTATTTTTCCTCCACGGCAATGCCCAGAACATCAGCACTCACATCTATAGCGTCGCCTGGCTGCCGGAAAAAGGATATCAGGTGTTTCTCCTCGACTATCGCGGCTATGGACTATCCGACGGCTCGCCAGGTCTGCCGGAAGTGTTGACCGATGTGGCTACAGGCTTTCAATGGCTTTTGAGCGAGCCTCGCGTAGTGAACAGAAACCTTTTCCTTTTAGGCCAAAGCCTGGGTGCAAACTTGGGCGCCTACTTCGCGGGCGCGAGTCCGGAAACGCGCCAACGCTTAACTGCGATCGTTTTGGATGCGCCGTTTGCCAGCTATCGCGAAATCACCCGTGACAAACTGGCCCAATTCCCGATCACGTGGCCGCTACAATATCCGCTCTCCCGACTGATGCCGGACGACTATAGCCCGATCAAAAATATCGCCGAGATATCACCATTGCCGCTGCTCATCATCTGCAGCGAAACCGATGACATAGTGCCGGCCCGTCACAGCATCGCGCTGTTCGAAGCGGCCGGCGAACCCAAGTCGCTCTGGGTCACCGAAGGATTTCACATCGCCACCTTTGGTCAAGAGAAAAACCGCCAACGCTTGCTCTCTTTTCTCGAGGAACATGGACGTTAAACGCTCCAGCGACCAACAATCTTAAGCCTTGAACGAAATGGCCGTACCGAGGGACAGCTCTAAGTCTCGATCGGCGCGTCCACAGTTGACTGCGATTTCAATCAGTCCGATTGAGTTTTGATACCAGAAGGCTTGGGTGGCGGGAACCGAACAAAATGTGTTAGCCTGCCGTAACGACTGGCCATTTGCACAGAGCGTCATTCCGCAGTATTCAGTCCTGTGCCGCATTCCAGTAATGGCATTGCCGTAGTGATCGAAATAGATGATCTCGGCGAGATCGGACGGCCATTCGATCAGATCCGGTTTCTGATGGTTGTGGCTCGCCCAGCTGAAGTCATGGGTGGCAATGCGTGCAGCGATAGGAGCGAAAAGATCGCGGCCGTGGAAACTCGACGAGAGCATCCTTGGACGCCAATCGATCACCCGCCATTCCGCTTCGGCCGATTGCGCTGCCACAGTATTGAGGAGACCGTTATCCGGCCCCACAAACCATTGCCCATCCGCTTGTAGAACAACCGGCAACCGTTCACCGCCGACGCCGGGATCGACCACGGCAAGAAATACGCTACCGGTCGGAAGTTGTTTGCACAGGGCTGCGAGTAGATATGAACTCCACCGGGGCTCGCCCATGGGTGCGTTGCTAACGAGATTTACAATGTCGACTCCCGGCGCCCGCAATCGCAGCACCGCTTCCATTTGCCCAAGATACGGCCCCTCTGAACCGAAATCGGTAAATAGAAAAATCATATCGGTGTCAGCAACAGCGGATTGACGGCTATGGTCTGACCTTACTCGTCTTGGAGGTTTGGAATCTGCTCTATGCGTCTAGGCCGAAACAATCGCGAAAATACAAGCCCCAACTCGAACAGCAGCCAGATGGGCACTGCCAAAAGACTTTGCGAAACCACGTCGGGAGGTGAAAGCACCATTCCGATGACAAAAGCGGCCACAATAATGTAAGGCCGTTTTTCGGACAGGCTCTCTCGGGTAGAAATGCCGCTCCAAATTAGCACGATGGTCGCAATTGGAACCTCAAACGAGACCCCGAAAGCGAAGAACAAAGTTAGTACGAAATCCAGGTAATGCGTAATATCGGTCATTACCGCTACTCCCGCCGGCGCCGTTGCGGTCAGGAACCCGAAAATCAGAGGGAAGACCAGATAATAGGCAAACGCCATACCCCCATAAAACAGCACTGTACTTGCAAACAGAAGCGGCAGCACCAGACGGCGCTCATGCTCATATAAGCCCGGCGCGACAAAGGCCCAAACTTGGTAAAGAATATACGGTATCGACAGGAAAACCGCCGCCACCAGCGTAAGCTTGAACGGTGTCAGGAATGGCGAGGCGACATCGATCGCGATCATTTGCGAACCGGGCGGCAAATGCTTCATGAGCGGCCCTGCCAAATAAGCGTAGATCTCGTTGGCAAAATAGGCCATGCTCATAAAAACAAACAAAACCACGAGTATGCACCGCAGCAGTCTATCCCGTAGTTCTACTAGGTGAGAAATAAAAGGTTGCTCGGTGTCTTGCATCTGTCCCCGACTATACTTTTTATAGTTCACCATCGCGGTGCTTAGAAGCAGGCTCTTTTTCGTCCGTTTCGTTCGGATCAGATATCGACACGCGATCTTTCTTTTTGCCAGGTCGCACCGGAGTCGATAATAACTCCACCTTTTTCTTTTCTTCTAATAAAGATTGACGCAACTCTTGCAACTGAAGCTCATGGTCAATTTCTTGCCTCACCGAAGCGGCCATTGCACGAGCCCTTCGAACCCACAGTGCGACCTCTCTTGCCACCTTGGGTAGACGCTCCGGACCGAACACCAGAAGCGATACGACACCTACCAAGACCAATTCCCAAAAGCCAATATCGAACATGCTTTTTTGAATCGTTGTTAGGTCGTCTTGTCTTTGTTCTCGTGGACCGCCTCTCCGTCGATCGTCCTCCCGGATTTCTCTTCGTCCCCCTCGCTCATCGCACTACGAAAACTCTTTATTGCCGATCCCAGATCGCCGCCAATGTTACGTAGTCGTTTGGTGCCGAACAGCAACAGTACGATCAAAAAAAGGAGCAGTAGCTCCCATATACCGATACCCATCAATTTACTCCTACATGCTTTTAGTGACGTTAACTCGAGAGATATTACCGAATTCGCTTCGTTAAAAATAACCAGGCGTTTTCCCGGCCAAGATCCAGTACGATTCTCTGCATCCGTTTCTTGGTCATTGGTAATCGCCATATTCTACTGTTAAAGAATTTACGGGCACATAGAGCGAGCTGGCCACTGCAAATTAAAACCACGAAAATAAGACCGCACAAAATCAAATAAGTTAGGCCTATCGTATAAAACTAGCACTACTTCCATCCGACATCCCGTTTCACTCCGACCTTGGCGACCGCTGACACCTCAGTGCCTAAGGTAAATCATCCATAACAGCCCCTCCGGCCAAGAGACAAGATCGCTGGCACTTTCCTTGCGACGTTCTGCCTTAATCACCTATAATAAATGGTTCCGCCAAGCCGACTAATTCTACGCCGGGTTGCTACTGTCTAGCTTTTTCTGGATAATCCCCGACTCGAACGAGCCTACTCACAGGTTTACCGTATGCAAACGATGATGCTCAAAGCAAAGCTACACAGAGCTCGAGTGACACACTCCGAACTCGAGTATGAGGGCTCTTGTGCCATTGATGGTTTGCTACTCGAACGCTCGGGAATCAGAGAATATGAACAAATCCACATTTATAATGTTAACAACGGGCAAAGGTTCACTACCTACGCCATTCGCGCACAAGAGGGATCGGGCGTAATTTCTGTCAATGGCGCTGCCGCTCGTCTTGCTGCTCCTGGAGACATCATGATTATATGCGCCTACGTAGGGTTAAATCAGAGCGAACTCATCGGCTATAAACCCACACTGATCTATCTTGGAGAACACAACCAAATCGTCCGGACGGGTCAGTCGATCCCCATACAAGCAGCCTGAGCTCAACTGCGTCACCTACTGATTTAGCGGTTTGCATTTAATAACTTAGCCGAATCGCCGGGACTAACTGACAGTTCGCCATCGTGCCGCCAATTCACATCCGCAAAACCGCCGCGGTCACATCCGCAGCCTGACGGTTGGGCTTAACATCGTGCACGCGAAACAAAGCCACTCCAGCCGATACTCCAAGAACAGTAGTTGCTATCGTCGCCCCCACCAGTTCCGGCGGATGACTCTCGCCGCAGATCGCCCCCATAAAGCGCTTCCTGCTTGTCCCTAATAAAACCTTATAACCCGTCGCCACGAAGCGACTTAGCTCTTTAATCAACCGCAGATTGTCGTCTTTCCGCTTTCCAAACCCGATGCCAGGATCGATGACAATGTTCTCGGCCGCAACCCCTTCTTTCATTGCAGCTTCTGCCCGTTCCATTAAGAACACCAATACTTCTTCGACTACATCCGTATACACGGGGTTATCTTGCATACCTTTTGGCTTGCCCTGCATATGCATAAGTACCAACGGCACACCAACCTTTGCTGCTACCGAGAACATCCTTGGGTCATCCCTACCGGCTGAGATATCATTCACCATGTTTACGCCAGCAGATATCGCTTCCTCTGCGACGCGACTTCTTGTCGTATCGACGCTTAACATCACATTGTGCGGCAAATGGCTGCGCAAAGTACGAACGACCGGAATGACGCGGCTAAGTTGCTCCTCTTCGCTAACCGGCTCTGAGCCGGGCCGCGTCGACTCCCCACCGATATCGATGATATCCGCACCCTCTAATACCATACGTTGCGCATGCAATAACGCGTCCGCTGGCACACAATACCGGCCACCATCCGAAAAGCTATCTGGAGTTACGTTCAGAATCCCCATGATAAGGGGCTTATATTGCATGACGGAGTTCCCGCGCAAGAGCACCGTTAGATGCCGAAAATTCCGCTTGGTGACGGTAGTATAAATGAGCGACCGATATTTTCTCAGCCGCTTCCTACGTTATATGAGTAGGCTAGGCAATGCGGAAAACTTTACTTTGCTGCAGAGCAATTGGCCCGCATAAGCGGGCCAACGACATTGGCCATTCAGGCCAATCTTGCACCTTAGCCGGCGTCCGGCTCTTATGCGTTTGACCGATCAACAAGTTCTACGTATGCCATGGGTGTGGCATCGCCCCTGCGGAAACCGCATTTCAAAATCCTTAAATAGCCACCCGGCCGATCCTTAAATCGGGGTCCTAACTCGTCGAACAGTTTTACGACTGCGTCACGGTCTCTGATACGCGCAAACGCAAGGCGTCGTGCGGCTACGCTATTCTTCTTCGACAAGGTGATCAAAGGCTCAGCAAACCGCCTGATCTCTTTCGCTTTCGGCAAAGTCGTTTGAATGATCTCATGTTGGATCAAGGAGGCAGTTAGGTTTCGAAACAAGGCGTTTCGGTGACTGCCGGTAATATTTAGTTTTCTACCCGAATTACGATGCCGCATTTGTTACACCCACACAAATTTAAGAGTCTTGTTGGTCACGTTTAAGACCCTCGGGAGGCCAATTTTCAAGTCGCATGCCAAGTGACAAACCCTTCGTCGCCAAAACATCCTTAATTTCAGTCAGCGACTTCTTTCCAAGGTTTGGGGTTTTGAGCAAATCCACTTCGGTCCTTTGAATCAGATCGCCGATGTAGAATATGTTTTCCGCCTTCAAGCAATTAGCGGAGCGAACAGTCAGTTCGAGATCATCAACCGACCGAAGCAGCAACGGATCGAACTGCGGCCTTTCTTCGCTGATTCTCGGCGTCTCCTCACTTTTGAGGGCAACGAATACCGATAGGTGTTCGTTCAAAATCGATGCAGCTTGTCGAACCGCTTCTTCTGGATCAACCGTCCCATTAGTTTCCAGCTCCAGAATAAGCTTATCTAGATCCGTACGCTGCTCGACACGAGCGTTCTCTACCAAATACGAGACGCGCCGAATCGGGCTAAAAGAAGCGTCGATATTAAGCACGCCAACTGCGGTTTCCGCCTGCCCGGAATTCCGCGCGCCCACCGGCTGATATCCTCGACCCTTTTCAACTTTGAGCGTCATGCTTAACTTCCCGGAGTGCGTCAGATTCGCGATCTCCAACTCCGGGTTAAGAATTTCCGCATCGTGGGTAAGCTCTATGTCGCTTGCGGTAACTTTGCCAGGACCCGACTTGTTTATCTTAAGCGTAACCTCTTGTCCGGTCGGTATACGAATCGCGAGGTTCTTAAGGTTCAAAAGAATGTCAATAACGTCTTCTTGAACGCCATCTATCGTAGAGTACTCATGCAATACCCCTTCTATTGTTACTTCCGTAACTGCACAGCCGGGTATCGAGGAGAGCAGAACTCGCCTCAGCGCATTGCCCAGGGTATGACCAAACCCCCTTTCCAGAGGCTCGATTACAATCCTCGCACTGTTTCGATCTATGGGATTGACGTCAACCAACCGCGGTTTAATTAGATTCGCCAAGTAGTTTTGCATCGATTAGGAACAACAATTATTTGGAGTACAACTCGACAACCAGTTGCTCGTTTATTTCAGCGCCCAGATCACTACGTTCAGGCACTGACTTAAACACGCCCCGCATTTGCTTTGCGTCGACATCCACCCAAGCAGGAAATCCATACTGTTCCAAAACTTGCAGTGCATCTTTAACTCTTAGCTGATTCTTTGCCTTTTCCCGTACTGAGACAACATCTCCTGGCGCGACTTGGTAGGACGGCACATTCAAGACCTTGCCATTAACCGTAATCGCTTTGTGGCTAACAAGCTGGCGCGCTTCGGCCCTGGTGGAAGCAAAACCCATGCGATAGACCACGTTATCTAAACGAGACTCGAGCAGGTTCAGCAAGTTTTCGCCGGTTGATCCCTTTCTGCTCGACGCGGCCTTATAATAATTCCGGAATTGGCGCTCCAATACGCCGTAAATTCTGCGCAGCTTCTGCTTCTCGCGGAGCTGAGTTGCGTAGTCCGACATACGGGCGCGCTTCTGGCCGTGCTGCCCCGGCTGTTGATCGAGCTTGCACTTTCCTTCGAGCGACTTGCCGCGCGATTTAAGAAACAGATCCGTGCCTTCTCTTCTACTGAGCTTGCACTTCGGCCCTAGATATCTAGCCATTTTTCGCCCCTCTGCTTATACCCGCCGTTTCTTTGGAGGACGGCACCCATTGTGCGGTATCGGTGTGTCATCAATAATATTCGTGATCTTAAATCCCATATTATTGAGCGTCCTTACCGCCGACTCTCTGCCTGGCCCAGGTCCCTTTATTCGCACATCCAGATTCTTCACGCCATAATCCTTTACTATGCTTCCCACCTTTTCTGCGGCGACCTGAGCAGCAAACGGCGTGCTTTTCCGAGACCCGCGAAACCCCGAGGCCCCAGCAGTTGCCCATGCGAGCGCATTACCCTTACGATCTGTAATCGTTATTATGGTGTTATTGAATGACGCGCTGATGTGAACAACTCCGTCAGAAATATCTCGTTTAATCCGTTTTGCGGGACGACTAGATGCAGCCATGTCGATGTCTTACCTCGAAACCACTCTTTAGATTTATTTGCGAATCGGCCGTCGCGGACCTTTTCTGGTTCGTGCGTTAGTACGGGTCCGTTGCCCGCGAACAGGGAGACCTCGCCGATGCCGCATTCCACGATAACAACCCAAGTCCATTAGGCGCTTGATATTCATCGCGCTCTCGCGCCGAAGATCCCCTTCCACAACAAACTTCGCAACTTCCTCGCGGATGCGCTCGATATCACTGTCCCCGAGTTCCCTGACCTTAACCGAGGGGCTCAGACCAACATTCTCACAAATCAGTGATGCCCTAGATCTGCCGATACCATAAATCGCCGTAAGCGAAATAACTAGGTGCTTGTGATCCGGGATATTAACTCCCGCAATTCGTGCCATTTATCCTGCCTCCACATCAACTCTCTAGACTTAGGCTGAATCTCGCATCATACCACGTCATTTAAGAATACGCTATTCAATGATTAGCCTTGGCGCTGCTTATGACGCGCATCCTTACATATTATGCGAACAATCCCTTTTCTCTTCAAAATCTTGCAGTTTCGGCAGATCTTCTTAACTGACGCACGAACCTTCATTAAAATTCCCCTGATGATTGTAAACCGTGATTCTAAAACCAGGTTAACTGAGCTTGATATTGGACTTCTTTAGTAAACCTTCATACTGGTGCGAAATGATGTAGGTTTGGATTTGTGACATAAAATCCATTACCACCACCACTATGATCAGCAGAGAGGTTCCGCCGAAATAGAACGGCACGTTCCAATAAACGATTAAAAATTCGGGCAGCAAGCATACAGCGGTAATGTAAATGGCGCCCGCCAATGTCAAACGCGTCATCACGGCATCAATATAGGCTGCGGTTTGCTGGCCAGGCCTGACACCCGGAATAAACGCGCCCGATTTCTTCAGGTTCTCCGCCGTTTCATTCGAGTTGAACACCAACGCGGCATAGAAAAAGCAAAAAAAGACGATCGCGCCGGCGTAGCACAACACGTATAGCGGTTGCCCGGGTGATAAAGTTGTGGCGATATCCTGCAGCCAACCAAGGTTCTTAGTGTTTCCGAACCAACCCGCCAACGTTGCAGGAAATAGGATGATACTAGACGCAAATATCGGCGGTATCACACCCGACATATTCAACTTCAAGGGCAGAAAACTCTTGTGAGCAGCATACATCCGCCGTCCTTCCTGCCGTTTCGCATAATTAATGGTAATCCGCCGCTGCCCCCGCTCAACAAACACGACGAGCGCCGTTACTGCTAGCGCAATACCAAACAGAGCGACGATACTCATCATGCTCAATTCACCGGTTCGCGCTAATTCGAGGGTGCCGCCAACTGCCGACGGAAGCCCAGCCACAATACCGGCAAAAATTATGATAGATATCCCATTTCCAATCCCTCGTTCCGTAACCTGCTCGCCAAGCCACATCAAAAACACGGTTCCGCAGACCAGCGACACAGCCGTGATAAACAGGAAGTGAATTCCCGGGCTAATAACGACAGGGACACCTGAGGCGGATTGGTTTTGTAGCGCAAGCCCGACTCCGATGGCCTGGAACGTTGCGAGAAAAACGGTGCCGTACCTTGTGTACTGGTTGATTTTTTTCCGCCCTGACTCACCCTCTTTTTTTATCTGCTCCAGCTTCGGGATTACGCCTGCCATCAATTGCATAATGATTGAAGCCGAGATATACGGCATGATCCCAAGAGCAAATATACTCAGGCGCTTCAGCGCGCCCCCTGAAAACATGTTCACCATGTCCAGTATCGACCCGCCTTGCTGCGCGAACATCGCAGCCAAAGCCTTTGGATCAACTCCAGGAATGGGAACGTGTGCCCCAATTCGGTAAACGACGAGAGCGCCGATTACGAAGAGAAGCCGTTGGCGAAGCTCTGTGAGCCTACCAAACCTTTCGCTTAGGGTGGAGTTCGCGATGCTCACTTATGCCTCGATTGTGCCGCCAGCCGCTTCGATTTTTGAACGCGCGCCCTTCGTAACTTTAATGCCGACAAGGGTCACCGAGGACGTCAACTCTCCCGAGTCAATAACCTTGACAGAGCGAGCCTGCGCCGGAACCAAATTTGCCGCCTTTAACGCTTGGATATCGACTTTCTCGCCAGCCAGCCGATTAAGTTCGTTTAACCGAACCTCAGCGACGAACGCTTTTACTCTCGATTTAAATCCGACTTTCGGCAGTCTCCGTTGAAGCGGCATCTGTCCGCCTTCGAATCCTACCTTATGAAAGCCTCCGGCTCGGGCTTTTTGGCCTTTATGTCCTTTTCCGCTGGTCTTACCCAATGTAGAGCCAATGCCGCGCCCGACGCGGGTTCTCTTTTTTCTGCTGCCTTCCGACGGCCTAATCGAATTTAGGAACATTTAAGCATCCTCAATCTTGAGCATGTACGCAACCTTGTTGATCATCCCGCAGTTAGCCGGTGTTGCGCTAACGTATACCGGTCGGTGCATACGTCTGATGCCAAGCCCGCGAAGACACGCCTGGTGAGACTTAAGACGCCCGATCTCGCTCTTTATCTGCGTAACTTTGAGTTGCTTCTCGCTCATTTATCTTTCCCCGAACGATTATCTGCCAATTTCCCGCGCTTGGCTGCGATGGAACGAGGGTCTCTGATCTCCGTCAGTCCTTTAATCGTTGCGCGAACGACGTTAATGGGGTTATTTGTTCCAATACACTTGGCAAGCACATTATGTATGCCAACAACCTCGAATACCGCGCGCATCGCACCTCCCGCGATGATCCCGGTACCTTGAGATGCCGGCTGCATAAATACCTTGGCAGCCCCAGTGCTAGCGGTGATTGCGTAATGCAAGGTGTCACCGTTGAGGCTCACCTTACGCATATTTCTCCGGGCTTGCTCCATTGACTTCTGGATCGCGACAGGAACTTCGCGCGCTTTGCACAAGCCATACCCGATCCGACCATTCCCGTCACCAACAACAGTTAACGCGGTGAACCCGAACTGACGGCCGCCCTTTACAACTTTGGCGACGCGCCTGACCGCGACCAACTTTTCCTGAAACCCTTCGGCCGAACTGCTCTGAACGTTTAGGCTCGCCATAACTCCCCCTAAAACCCAAGCCCGGCTTCACGCGCGGCGTCAGCCAATGCTTTGACACGACCGTGATATTTGAATCCTGATCGATCGAAGGCCACATTTGATACTCCCGCCGACAGCGCCCGTTCCGCTATTAGCCTGCCAATCGCTTTGGCCGCCTCAACGTTTCCGGTCGACGCCAAGCTGGCCTTGATATCCGGCTGCAACGTAGATGCCGACGCGAGGACCAGCGCCCCATCGGCGCTCGTTACCTGTGCATAGATATGACGCGGCGTCCGATGGACGGTAAGCCGATTCACGCCTAATGACTTGATGATCGCTCTGGCTTTCGTCGCCCGCTTCAATCTCGCCGATTTCTTATCCATCAATCACCTACTTCTTTTTCGCTTCTTTTCTGACGACTTCCTCTTCCGCGTATCGAACACCTTTTCCCTTATAAGGCTCCGGTGGTCGATATGCTCTGATGTCGGCAGCAACCTGACCCACCCGCTGTTTGTCGCACCCCTTGACCACAATCTCGGTCTGGGAGGGCGTTTCGATCGTAATACCCTCCGGAGCGGTAAGCTCAAGAGGGTGGGAAAATCCCAGCGAGAGACTCAATACGTCTCCTTTCGCTTGAGCCCTATAGCCAACGCCAACCATCGTCAATTTACGAGCGAAGCCAACGCTCACGCCCGTTACCATATTCGCAATGTTTGCACGCGTGCTACCAGCAAGCGCATTAGCTTGTCTATCGGCTTTATCGGCTAAAATCGATATATGACCGTCTGCGATTTCAACTCGAACTTTGGGACTCAAACTGCGAGTCAGCGCACCTTTAGCACCCTTTACGGTGATTACGTCACCGGAAATGCTAGCCTCCACTCCTTTCGGAAGAGCGACCGGATTTTTTGCTATTCTGGACATTGATAAGTCTCTATGCTCGATTACGACACCAGACAGAGGACCTCGCCACCATGCCCACCCTCTCGTGCATCCTTGTCTGTCATAACGCCTTTCGAGGTGGACACGATCGCCGTACCTAGCCCGCCCAGAATCAGGGGAAGCTTGTCTTTCGATCGGTAAATGCGACGGCCGGGCTTACTGACGCGTTCGAACTGCTCGATAACGGGCTGCCCTTTGTAATACTTGAGCTGCACACAAAGCGAGGCCTTCCCGGCATCCTGGCTTACCTGATAATCCGTGATGTAGCCTTCGTCCTTCAATACGCGGCATACTGCGATTTTAACGTTCGACGACGGCATAACGACTTCGTTTTTTCCGGCGGCTTGCCCGTTTCTTATACGGATGATCATATCAGCCAACGGATCGGTCATACTCATTTCAAATTCTCCGTAAACAAAACGGTTGGGCTCAGACGGTGATTGGGTCGACGATCCACTCTTACCAGCTTGCCTTCGTCACGCCCGGCACATCGCCGCGCATAACCGACTCACGCAGCTTATTCCGTCCGAGACCGAACTTCCGATAGAACCCGTGCGGCCTACCGGTCAAACTGCACCGGTTGTGGAGGCGCGACGGCGACGCGTCTCTGGGGAGCTGTTGAAGCTTTAGTTGCGCTTGGTATTTCTCTTCATCCGTCGACGACACACTCTGAACGATGGTTTTCAGCTCAACCCGCTTTTTGTAGTGCTTGCTAACCAACGCTTGACGCTTCTTTTCTCGTGCGATCATAGATTTTTTTGCCATTGCCGTTCCTATGTTCTAAACGGAAACTTAAACTGCTCCAACAGCGCACGGGCTTCGTCATCGCTGCCAGCCGAAGTCGTAATGGTTATGTCGATACCGCGTATAGCGTCGATTTTGTCGTAATCAATCTCGGGGAAGATGATCTGCTCCCGGACACCCATGCTATAGTTGCCACGACCGTCGAATGACCTTGGGCTCAATCCGCGGAAATCTCGAATCCGCGGTATCGCTATATTGACAAGCCGATCCAAAAATTCATACATCCTATCACGCCGCAGCGTTACTTTGCAGCCTATGGGCATGCCCTCTCTGATCTTGAACCCGGCGATTGACTTTCTGGCGATCGTTACGATGGGTTTTTGGCCGGAGATCTTTTGCAGGTCTTCCATCGCGTTCTGGAGTATCTTCTTGTCGGCTACGGCTTCGCCTACTCCCATATTAAGGGTGATCTTTTCCAGTCGCGGAACTTGCATTACCGATTGGTAGTTAAATCGCTTGATCAGCTGCGGAACTACCTGTTCTTTGTAAATAGATTGAAGCCTAGCCATTTCTGTTATCCGCAAAATCAAACGTCAATAACTTCGTTCGTGGACTTGAAATAACGAACCTTTCTACCGTCGGCCAAAAGCTTAAAGCCCACTTTATCGGGTTTGTTTGTTCCCGGGTTATACAGTGCCACATTAGACCGGTGAATCGGCATAGCCTTTTCAACTATTCCGCCATTTATTCCCCTCATCGGAATCGGTCTTTGGTGTTTCCGAACCAGGTTGATACCTTCGACGACGACCCGATCGTCCGAGGACACCGACAAGACCGCACCCCGCTTCCCTTTGTCTTTCCCGGTGAGCACTACAACTTGATCGCCTTTCTTAATCTTTCGCATGACGCAAGGATCCTCGTTAAAGTACTTCAGGTGCGAGCGAAATGATCTTCATGAACTTTTCGGACCGCAGTTCTCGCGTAACCGGCCCGAAAATGCGCGTGCCGATGGGTTGATGCTGATTGTTAAGCAACACTGCCGCATTGCCGTCGAACCGGACAACCGATCCATCTGTCCGACGAACGCCTTTTCTTGTCCGCACAACCACGGCATTGTAAACCTCGCCTTTCTTAACGCGTCCGCGAGGAATAGCATCCTTAACGCTAACCTTGATGATGTCGCCGATGTTTGCATACCGGCGATGCGAACCACCGAGCACCTTGATGCACATGACCTTTTTAGCGCCGCTGTTATCAGCCACATCCAGGTTGCTTTGCATCTGAATCATCTTCGATACCCCTTATTTATTGCCGTTGCCCTTCTCGTTGTCATTTAGTCCGCTCGACCACTCTGTCCAGCATCCAAACCTTTTTCTTCGATAGCGGACGGCAGGAAGAAACAACTACGACGTCACCCTCGTGACACTCGTTATTCTCGTCATGGGCCAACACCTTGCTCGTTCGACGTACGAACTTTCCATAAACTGGATGAGATACCAACCGCTCCACCAGAACCGTGATCGTCTTATCCATTTTGGAGCTGATAACTCTTCCCGTGATGGTACGGGACGTCTTGACTGTTTCGCTCATACTGAAAAGCTCTTTTCGGTTAGAACCGTATTTACCCTGGCGATGTCCCGCCTAATCCCTTGCAGTTGATCCGATTTGGTTAATTGACCGGTAGCCTTTTGCATCCTGAGGTTAAAGCGCTCTCGGTGAAGTTCGAGCAGCATTTCTTTAAGTTCGCCCTCGGTTTTCGATCTAAGTTCGCTGGCTTTCATCACATGACCGTCCGAAACGAAAAAGTTGTCTTTATCGGAAGCTTAGCTGCGGCAAGCTCGAACGCTTCACGCGCTAACTCTTCGCTCACTCCCTCAAGCTCGTAAAGCATCGTGCCAGGCTTTATCTCCGCGACCCAGTACTCCACGCTTCCTTTTCCACTCCCCATTCGAACTTCGAGCGGCTTTTTCGATATCGGTTTATCGGGAAATACGCGAATCCACATCTTTCCACCACGCTTAACATGTCGTGTGATAGCACGGCGCGCGGCTTCAACTTGCCTCGCAGTGATCCTTCCCCTCTCCACGGCCTTCAGACCAAACTCGCCGAAACTGACCCGGTTACCTTTGGTGGCGAGGCCTGTGTTTCTGCCTTTCTGCTGTTTTCTATATTTCGTTCTCTTCGGCTGCAACATGGTCTACTAGCCCCGGTTATACCTCAGATGAAGCGACGCCTTTGGATTCGCTTTCTCCGGTTGAAAAAACCTCGCCCTTGAAAATCCACACTTTCACTCCGATGACTCCGTAAGTTGTCTTCGCCTCGGCGAACCCATAGTCGATATCGGCACGAAAGGTGTGAAGAGGAACACGTCCCTCGCGGTACCACTCACTACGTGCAATTTCTGCGCCGTTCAGCCGCCCGCTTACGTTAATTTTCACTCCTTCGGCACCAAGCCGAAGAGTGTTGGTCACGGCGCGCTTCATCGCACGCCGGAACATGATTCGCTTTTCCAACTGCTGGGCAACGCCTTCCGCCACGAGTTGAGCGTCCAGTTCAGGTTTACGAATTTCCTCTACACTTACCTGAACGGGAATGCCCATCATCGATGACAACTCTCGACGCAAGGCATCGATATCCTCACCCTTCTTTCCAATGACTAGACCAGGTCTTGCCGTGTGGATGGTGATATGCGCATTGTTCGCCGGCCGGTTAATTTGGACACGGCTGATCGATGCGTGTCCAAGTTTCCTTTTTAGGAACTCCCGTACCTTCAAGTCGTTGAAGAGAAACGCCGAGTAGTCCTTGCTGGACGCGTACCAGCGAGAGGTCCAATCTTTGATGTAGCCGAGCCGTATCCCGGTCGGATGAACTTTCTGCCCCATAAATATCCTTTATCGATGCTCTGAGACGTGAATCGTTATATGACATGTACGCTTGAGGACACGATTAGCACGCCCCTTGGCACGTGGCGACATGCGCTTCAGCGTAGGGCCCTCGGCCACTTCGATCACACTGACTAACAACTCGTCCACGTCGGCGCCGTCGTTGTGCTCGGCGTTCGCTATCGCAGATTCCAGCACTTTCTTTAAAATTCGCGCAGATTTCTTCGTGCTATAGCTGAGTAAATCGATCGCCTTGTCGACCCTCAGTCCCCGAATTTGATCGGCCACCAACCTGCACTTTTGAGCAGATACGCGCGTATTGTTTAGCTTCGCTACCGTTGCCATGTTTCACCGCCTCCAATCACTTTGTCTTCTTGTCGGCTTGATGGCCTTTGTACGTTCGAGTCGGGGCAAACTCTCCAAGCTTGTGCCCCACCATGTTGTCGGTCACGAGCACTGGAACGTGTTGGCGGCCATTGTGTACCGCCAAGGTGTATCCGATCATCTCAGGGATGATCATCGAACGGCGAGACCAAGTCTTTATGGGCTTTTTCGCCCCAGACTGCCCCATGTCCGCTACCTTTTTAAGTAGGTGATAATCGACAAACGGTCCCTTCTTAATCGAACGTGGCACGTCTTCTACCTCTCATATCTATTTTTGCTTACGACCCCGCACGATCATGGCGTCGGTGCGTTTGTTGTTTCGCGTCTTATACCCTTTGGTTGGCGCACCCCATGGAGATACCGGGTGTCTGCCACCAGAAGTTCTACCTTCACCACCGCCGTGCGGGTGGTCGACGGGATTCATCGCCACGCCGCGCACGGTAGGCCGAATACCGCGCCATCGGGTAGCTCCAGCCTTACCTAAAGAAATCAAGTTATGTTCGTGATTTGAAACTTCACCGATCACGGCTTTGCATTCGGCAAGCACCTTGCGCATCTCGCTCGACCGCAGGCGGATAGTTGCGTACGCACCCTCTTTTGCAACGAGTTGCGCGGACGCACCTCCGCTACGTGCTAGCTGAGCACCTTTTCCCGGCTTGAGCTCGATGCAGTGAATCAGCGTACCAATGGGGATGTTTCTAATCGGTAAACAGTTGCCAGGGCGTATGGGCGCATACTCCGATGAGACAACCTCGGCCCCGACGGTCACCCCCTTGGGCGCAATGACGTATCGCCGCTCGCCATCTTTGTAAACCACGAGCGCGATATGAGCTGTTCTATTCGGATCGTACTCTATACGCTCAACTCGGCCGGGTATCTCCAGCTTGTCCCGTTTAAAGTCGATCACACGATAAAACTTTTTGTGGCCGCCGCCTTTATGACGCGTCGTCACTCGGCCTTGATTGTTTCGACCGGAATTTCTCGTCTTTTTTTCGACGAGACCTGCATAAGGCTTCCCCTTGTGAAGACCTTCTGTCCGTACTCGAACCACAAACCGTGAACCGGCCGAGGTGGGTTTCGATTTAATTAGCGCCATCTGAAATTCCCGCAATTATTTACTGTTCTATGTTCTCGCGTTTTTCCTACGCTACGGACAGATCGATATCGAATCCCGGCTTCAGTTTCACGTACGCTTTTTTCCAGTCGGAACGTTTACCTATAAACCGCCCGGATCGCTTAACTTTTCCGCCCACATTCAGGACATGAACCGAGGCCACCTTAACATTGAACATGAGTTCAACGGCCTCTTTAATCTGAGGTTTACTCGCGGTCCGTTTTACACGAAAAGCAACCTGACCTGCTTTTTCAGCGGCCGCAGTGCTCTTTTCCGAAATAATTGGCGCCTCGATGACGCTCATTAGTTCCAGCTGTCTCATGCTAGGCCGACCTCAAGTTGCTTTGCTGCTTGTGACGTCAAAATCACTTTCTCGCTATGTACGAGGGCCACCGGATTCACGGAGCTGGCAGTGCACACCAACACGTCTTGGAGATTCCGCGCAGCCAAGAACAAGTTTTCATCAAGCGCATCGGTAACAACCAACCCTCGCTTAAATCCGAGACCTTGAAGCTTCTGAAGAAGCTCCTTTGTTTTAGGAGCCGAAGGATGAATATCATCGCTGATATACAACCGCCCTTGACGCAACAGCTCGGACAGAATCGACCGCATAGCAGCCCGGTACATCTTCTTGTTCAGTTTCTGTTCATAGGACCGGGGACGCGCTGCGAATGTAACACCGCCCGTACGCCAGAGAGGGCTTCGAGTTGTACCGGCACGAGCACGACCACTGCCTTTTTGTCGCCACGGCTTCGCACCGCCGCCGCTAACTTCTGAGCGCGTCTTTTGCGCTTTTGTACCGGATCGAGCTCCAGCGAAATACGCAACTACTAGCTGGTGAACAAGAGAATCATTGTAATCCCGCCCAAACACTGCCTCGGAGACTTCGAGCGGCGTGCCGCCATCGACAGCCGATGGAATCTGCAACCCCATATTACCCTCTTTACTTCTTAACAGCCGGCTTAATTAAGACCTCGGCACCTTTCGCGCCTGGCACAGCCCCCTTGATCAGAAGCAACGAGCGCTCCTTATCAACCGCGCACACCTTCAAACTTTGCACGGTGGTCGTGACACTACCAAGGTGTCCGGCCATTCGTTTGCCTTTAAAAACGCGACCAGGCGTTTGGTTCTGACCGATAGAACCCGGCGCACGATGCGATAACGAGTTTCCGTGCGTAGCATCCTGGGTTCTGAAGTTGTGACGCTTAACCACACCCGCAAAACCTTTACCGATACTCGTACCCTGAACATCGACGTATTGCCCTTCCTGGAAAATGTCTACGCCCACCTCGGAGCCCACCGAGTATTGACCCGCATCACCCTCTTCTACACGAAATTCCCATAAACCGCGCCCAGCCTCGACACCCGCCTTAGCGTAGTGCCCGGCCTCCGGCCTGGACAAACGGGACCTCTTCTTAACCCCAGCAGTCACCTGAATCGCCCGGTAACCGTCTGTATCCAATGCCTTGACCTGCACGACGCGATTCGGCTCCACATGGATTACGGAAACCGGCACTGCGGAGCCGTCTTCGGCATAAATACGGGTCATGCCGCACTTCCGCCCAACCAAACCTAACGCCATCGATCGCTCCTAAATACGTCAATTCAACTTTATTTGTACGTCTACGCCGGCAGCAAGGTCGAGCTTCATCAAAGCGTCAACCGTTTTATCCGTCGGCTCAACGATGTCCATCAAACGCTTATGGGTCCTCAGTTCGTATTGGTCGCGCGCGTCTTTATTGACGTGTGGCGAGATGAGAACGGTGTAGCGCTCTTTTTTGGTCGGCAAGGGGATCGGTCCCAAAACCTGGGCACCGGTTCGCTTGGCCGTTTCAACGATTTCGCTGGCAGACTGATCGATCAGTCGATGATCAAACGCCTTCAGACGGATCCTGATTCGCTGTTTTTGCACAGAATTACTCCAACACCTTGGACACGACACCGGCCCCGACGGTCCGGCCGCCTTCGCGCACCGCAAAGCGCAAGCCTTCCTCCATCGCGATCGGCGCGATCAATTTCACCGTGATCTTGACGTTGTCCCCCG